>NZ_LBJU01000125.1:0-234880 GCF_028128835.1 Bradyrhizobium sp. CCBAU 65884
AATCCGTCCGGAATGAAATCGGAATGCCTGGCCGGCTTCGCGTCGGAATCAGTGGCCGGCTTCATCGGAATACGCAACATAGCACGATGGGTGTTCTGATCCGCAGTTGTAGTATCTGCGCCAAGTCTCCACTTTTTCCTGGGCGTCTGCAAGGGACAGGAACCAATGCGCGTTGAGGCATTCGGCCCGGAAGCGACCGTTGAACGCCTCGATAAAGGCGCTGTCAGTCGGCTTGCCCGGCCCTGAGAAGTCCAGCGTGACGCCGCGCTGATAGGCGCACAGGTCGAGATCGCGCGACACAAACTCGCTGCCTTGATCGGCGCGGATCGTCGCCGGGAGCCCCACTTCATTGCAAAGCCCTTCCAGAACATCCACGACATCGGTGCCGCGGAAGGTGAGCCGCGGCACCAACGCCGGCGAGAAGCGGGAGAAGATGTCGATGATGGTGAGGACCCGGAGCTTGCCGCCGGTTGCCAGCTGGTCATGGTAAATCCATCGCCCAGATCTCGTTGGCCCGCGTTGCCGGCCGTCGGTCATCGCGCAGCTTGGCCTTGACCTGGCGTTTGGGCGATTTGTTGCGCATTGCAGACCCAATTCACGATAGATGCGGCGCGTCTTGTTCTGCCCGTGCCGCCATCCCTCGCGGCGCAGCAGGACGTGGACGCGACGATAACCGCAGCGAACGCGAATATGGCAGTTCTCTTTGATCCGAGCTTCCAGGGCCGCCTGGCCGGAGCGACGAGATTTGTAGTGGTAGGTCGAGCGGTCGAACTCGAGGGCCGCACAGGCCTTGCGGATCGACACCTGCCACTCACCGCAAACCGCATCGACGAGCTCTAGGCTTCACAGCTTTCGGCGGATCACGTCCTGCAACATCTTCTTGTCGAGCGACAGATCGGCTACCAGCTTCTTTAGCTTGCCGTTCTCCTCCTCGAGCTGCTTCAGCCGGCACATCTCGGTCGGCAGCAGACCGTCACACTTCTTCTTCCAATTGAGGTAGGTCGCCTGGCTGATCTCGGCCATGCGGCAGATCTCCGCCACCGCGACGCGGTCGCTGCCCTGCTTGAGAATGAACGCCTTGTGGGCGTCCGAAAACTTCGAGGCCTTCATCGTCGTCGCACCTCCCGGTCGAGGGATTTACGTAGCGCCAACTCTAGCCAAAAATGGTCCAGTTTGCCGGCCTCAGATCAATCAACATGAGTGCGTCTCGTCTATTCGTCTCGGCAGCGAGCGTTCAGGGCGCGCATGAACATTCCCGCTGCGGAACGTACGGCCTTTTCGGTGAACCCGCCCTTGCTCACTTCCCTGATGATGGCTTGCCGCGGGTAGAATTATTGTTCCTTCGTGCTCTGATTTGGCTCCGATGCATGTGCTTCGTGGCTAGCGGCTACGGAACGATACGATAACTTTCGGTGCGCCGCCGTATCGGCGAACTACTTCACCGTCGCCAGAAACCGGCGGGCTGATCTGCTAACACTCTCGCCACTGTTTGGAGTCAAAGCCTGGTTCGTGGTCGTATCGGGCGACGATCCACTTTTCCATTCTAACCTTAATCCCAAGCTCTTTTCCCGTCTCAGCCCTTGTGGCGTTGAGAGCTGCGACCGCTTGCGTTGACCGCCAAACGACTCTGCAAGTTGGTGTTCGGAAGAGTACACAAGTGTGCTCATGGTCCAGAACCCATGGAGACCATCCGTGCTCGATAATTTATTGACAAACTTTTCGTGCGCGTCTGGTTGAGTCTCATTCAGATCGTACGAGGAACCGGGCGCTCTCGCAATGGATCGGCCGGCTGGCTCGTAATCGACGGGATGCTAGCAAGGAGTATCGCGGAGGAGTCCTGCAAGCACCTACCAGGATTGGTTGGTGCCGATCTGGTAGACTGGGACGAATGCGCCACGGCGAATGAACCAGAATCGATCTTGGTGTGATTGAGCATGACCGCGAGCTGGGCGTCGCAAGACGATGCCCGAATGCGCTGTCCCTACCGCGCGCCGCAAACGTCGTGGCAGCACTTTAGATTAGCGAGACTGGCCACATTGGCCTCCGGGGTGCGGGTCTAGTTGTTAGGCGCGATTCTCGGAGAACGACCGAAATGTCGGCTCAACTTCGCTACGGCGTTCTGGTGCGATTGCTGCGTCGTCGGTGACAGATTGCGAACGGTCATGTCCTCGATCATGCGGCGGCGAAGTGCGCTGATCTCAGCCATCGGAAACCTCCTGTCTAAAGGGTTTGGCTTCGAAAATCCGCAATCCTCTCAGACAGGAGGCAATCCTTGCTATGACTCCCTACACGCCGCGCCCAGCGGCTTCATTCAATCCCAAGAGTCCACAAGACCTAAGCCGGTGGGCGTGAGGTCGAGTCGAGCCATGTTCAGTGGACAACGCGCCGGGGATGGCGCCGGAGATCAGAGCCGACAACAGTGTGGCGCGAGTTTCCGGCATGGATTAGTCGCCTGCCTACAGGCGCCCGAGTAGGCGACCAACCAACCCTGATGGGTGTGTTGGGTCTCTTCGGAGATACAATGCGACGCAGAGATAAGCGCTGGCTGCGTAGGGTAAGAGAAAATGACTGACAAACGCCTGCTTTGGTTCGGTCTCGGGCTCGGGGGCTGTGTCGGCCTTAGTCTATGGCTGGTTTTGACGGGCCGGCTTGCTGGTATGGGCGACGGCGCCCGTGCGGATGACAACCCTCTGATTGACAAGGTTAGATCAACTTGGCGAGCGCAGGATGGTGAGCGGCGGAGCAAATCTTCGCCAAGGTCTCGACGGTAGCCCATTTCGTTCCCAGGGGATGGGAGGTTGGCCGAAAGACCGACACCGGCGAGCCGGTCATCTTTTCGTGGGTCAAACACCGGTCTGATAAAAGTACGGATGAATATACGGTCACTTGGGAGGTGGCCCCCGATGGCACAATGAAACTTGTGGCTCCGTATGCGAAACCGATGGAACTAGGCTGGCAGGCGTTCGCGCTCGCTCTTGTTGCTGACGAGGTAGCGAACGACGAAAGAGGCGCGAACCGCCGCTTCCTGCATGATCCCGCTAACTTCAACTTCGTGACGACCGCACAAGGCAAGCTGGGCGATCTTCTGCGCCGCGGCAGCTGCACTATCGGCGAGCCGGTTGGAGTGCACTACTCGCCGAAGATCCATGAGCAACAAACCGCCGAGGGCGGCGTGTGGCGCGTCGAGCTTTCGGTCGGCTGTAATGTTCCCGGACTGGGTAACGGAGTCATCATTTTCGAGAAGGGCGAAGGACAAGATTGGGAGCCACAATCCGTCGTCGCCAATTTTATCGACACGTCACCACCTGTCTCTTGGTTTGAGGGCCCGAAAGACCAGGAAGCATTCGAGCCGACCCGAAAGACATTGCCAAAATGAACGCAGAAGCCGACCTAGAGGCGGGGCCGTCGATCATCAATAGGAAAACGAACAGATCAAGGATGCTGATGCGTACCATCGCACGCGCAGAGAACCGGGCGCGAGAGCCTGTCATCGGTGCTCGAACCTTGCCCCTGTCAAGCAGTAACTCATGGAAGCGCTGGCGATCAAGCCGACCGTGGAAACATGGCTGGTTGGCCGTTTACGGCCCTATGAACACAATTCCCGGCGCCATTCGCCCGAGCAAATCCAGCAGATCGCGGCAGCGATCGGACGATGCCGACCCTTGTGGCGGATGAGGGCATTGTTTGCGGCGGGCAAACAAACTGCTCGGCATCACCGGTGTACGAGTCGTCGACGTACGCCTCAGCGGGCGCTCGCGCCCAGCCTAATAGCTGGCGGGCGAGACCTTGAGCCGGCATCATCAGCCGGACCGGATAGATGTGGCGATGATCCTCGATGAAGCGGAAGCTCATGTCCGCGTTCGGCAAAGGATCGTGATCGACTTCCAAAGAAACAGCTGGATCGCGGGCGCCTGGAACTGCCTGTAAGGACATATCTTATGGTCGATGTCGATAACGACCTCGATCCGCGGCAGATGCACCGGCAATGCGCCACGCACAAACCCGCTCCGTCCCAGAACACCAGCTTGATCCGCCCGCTTGGCCCTGAACACATAGACAGCTCTCGAGAATGAGTCAGCCCCCATGCTCTCGCGCACCAGGGTCGCAAGCCCCTCCATGCCCTTGCGGAAGTCTACCGGTTTGGTCGCCACCATCACCCGGACCGCACCCGACGGACCGATCACTGGCTTGCCTTCAGCGCCTGAACGATCAACGCAATCATCGTTGGGTCCGCACCACGACCGGCGCGAATCGTGATGCCGTCGACTTCGATCTCAATGATCACGGCAGCATCCGGCTTGGGCTTGCAACGCACCGGTTTGCGCTCACGGCCAAGAGCGGTCGCCGGCACTACGGCATCCACCACCGCCGGCACAAACTGTACTTCTTCTGCTTCGGAATGACCGTCTGCTGCTTCTCGCAACTGACGGCGCCAGCCAAACAACTGCTGCGGCGACAATCCATGCCTTCGCGCTATTGAACACACCGAGCCGCCGCTCGCCACGATCTCCGCAACAATCCGCGCTTTCCTCGTCGCTCCACTTCCGCCGACGGCCGGCTCCGGTGAAGACCTCAAGCCGACGCACCGGTTCCGTGATAGCACAACGCACTGTGTCCATCCTAAGCCTAACGGTTCAAACAACCGCAGACTGGCAGATCACCCCGTCATCCGGTAGGTGGCCGCTGAACAGCGCCTCTGATGTCCGTTGTCAAGGATTGGGACGTAGAGCATCGTCCGATCGTCGATCGGCTGTTCATAGAGATGGTCGTGCATAGGTGGAGGCGGAACCGAAGGACGTCGGTGATCAAGCTCTGATGCGCGGATTGGCTACCGCATTCCCGATTGTGCGTCCGAGGTCTGCTCCTATCTTACTGCGGGCGTCGGCGCTTGCCGGCCACAAAGCGTCTGACGGGCATTCCCTCTGCCGTGGTCCCGCTTCCGCCCATGCACGATGATGATGAGAAGTGCGCCTAATCAGGCCGGCTGCACTTGCCTGGCGACGGCCACATGAACCCGACCAATTCACGGGTGATAGCGGTGCAGACCACCGTCCTTCGCTTGCCGCGCGCAGCCAACTTCCGGTAGCGGACCGTCAAGCCGGCTCTGCGCCTTCCAAGCAATCTCTCGCACTGCTGGCGACGTTTGCTCGAGCCGGTATAGCTTTGTCTTGCCGATCTTCGGCGGGTGTCGATATGTCCAGGCGCTCTCGACCAACATGTGGCGAACGCGGCCGTTGCCGGCCTTGGTGATGCCGCCCCGCCTGACGGTCTCCCCAGACGATCGCTCGCCCGGCACCAGGCCGAGATAACCCATGAGTTGACGGGGGCTCTCAAACCGGCTCACGTCACCGACTTCGGTCGCGAATGTTACCGCGACGATCAGATCGATGCCTCGCAATGTCTGAAGCCCCCGTACGAGCGGCTCCAGAGACCATATCGAGACGAACTCTTCGATCGTGCGCTCCAGACGTTCGACCCGCTCCCTGGCGACGCGAACTGCTTCGACCATCTCCTGGAGCGCGATCTGATGTGCGGGGTGATCGAACTGCTGCTCCTGAAGCCAGCGCAGATAGCGCATCGTCCAACCTTTCTTGCGAGGGTAGGTACGGCCGTGCTTGAGCATGAAGGCGCTCACCTGTTGCCGGTGAATCCTCAGCGCCTCAACCGCTGCCGCTCGCGCGCGAACGAGATCCCGCATCGCCTCGTGGCCTTCATCGGGAACCCATACCGCAGTCAGCTCGCCAGCGTAGCAGACGCGCGAGAGAAACGGCGTCCTAGCGATTCGTCTTCACCCGATCGCCCGCCTTCCTTGGGATCAGCGATGGCGCCACCACCGTGCATTCGTGGCCGAGCGACCTGATCAGGCGATAAAGACCATAGCCAGTCGGGCCGGCTTCGTAACAGAAGTGGACGCGGTCAAACCGGTTGGCGATCCGTTCTAAAACGCGGCGCATGTTGGTGGCCGTAGCATCAACCTCACCGACGAACCGAACTTCCCCCTCCCGGCCTGCGTCCGCAATCGCGACGGCATTTCTCAGCTTGGCCACATCGATTCCGACGAATGCTTCCCTATAATCTGCCACGGCTCGTCCTCCTGTGATGAGGATCGGCTCGGTCCGCCCGAGCAACCCTCGGACGCGCAGTGTAGGGCGAGCCACCTCATCGGCAGACACGGACATACGGCCTTACGGACAGTCGGCGATAGAATGCACCGAGCGCCGTATCAATTGTTGCTGCCAGCCGCAAGAGTGCGGCTGCAGCTTCACTCAGGCGAAAACCCCGCGGTGGCGGCTGATTGAGGACGAAAGCAAATCGGCGGTTGAGCCTACGAATAGCATCAGCGTCGGTATCGCAGCTTCGATGTCGGCCGGACTCGCACGCACCGGGATCAGGCAAAGATCGGCCCTCGCGATGGCGCACATGGCCAGTGCATTGTTTGTGGCGGCGGTATCGATGACCGTAAAGCCAGATCCTCTCAGCCACAAGGTTGACGAGTGCCCCTTCGATTTTGGCGAGCTCGGTGACCCGAACGATCCGCGGATGAGGATGGCCGCGCCGCTCTACCCATTTGGAATCGTGCCTTGTGGATCCGCGTAACAATTGCGACGCGGTCTCCGCTCCCCAAGGCTACGACTGCAATTCCAGCCTTCAGCGTGCTCTTGCCGCTTCCGCCTTTTTGGAGTGACCAGAGCAAGGACATACATTGCCTGCCGTCCAGACAAAAAGACATGAAACAGCACGAGTCGTCGAAAACTCTAGCCACCAATGGATCGCCTACCATTCCCATCGTGAATCGCATAACCGAGGGTGGAACTCACAACCAAATCAAGGCAGACGCGGGAGTTCAGGCTCAGTCAGCGGCCTTGCGCAGAACCCCCATCATTACTGGTAGGTGCCACGACCGTCGGGATGTCGCATGCTGGGAGGATCCGGGCACTCCTCATCGCACGCAAACAGCTTCTAGGGCGACTTATCGATGTGGAATCAAGTATCCGGGATTTTGCGCGGGTTTCGAAGCGCGGATCCGAAAGTCGGTTGCGGGGCAAGCGGCATCGGAGCGCATTACCGGTGCATGCTTTCGGCACGATCGACCTTGAGGGCAGAGTACGGACGGCTGCACAAGGCTGTACTGGCAATTGTGCGTGATGATGCAGTCTGTCGCCGGCTTATGACAGTAGCGGGCGTTGGGCCCTGGGAGCTGTTACCCTACAAATCGGCGATTGATGGCCCTTCGTGGCTTTCGAGCTTCTTCTGTAATGCGGGGACGACACGATGAACGGTCTGCAGGTCCTTGACCGAAAGCCCCTCCGAAAGGCCGTTGACCCAAGGCGTCTGCAAAGCCATGGCGGCATCGAAAGCGCGCCTCTACCAGCGCGCGCTCGTCAGCCCGAGCAGAGCCACTAGACGGTCGCCTGCAGTGAAGAGCTTCCTGTTCAGTCACACCACACTGGTACTCTAATATCGCCGCACATTGACACCATGTAACCAATCACCGGAGTGCTTCATGACAATGTTCCGTCCCCTGGACCCTGCCTTTCCCATCGAACGCCAGATCGGTATCGACGCCAGCCCCGTCGTCCTGGTGAATGTCTTCACGCTCGAAAAGGCTGACGATCAAAGCTTTCTCCAAAGCTGGCAGGACGATGCTGCCTTCATGAAGCGGCAGCCCGGCTTCATTTCCACTCAGCTTCACCGCGCGATCGGCGACAGCCCCACCTATCTGAACTACGCCGTCTGGGAATCGACCGCGCACTTCCGGGCGGCGTTCACGCATCCCGAGTTTAGAGCCAAGATCGCGGCATACCCCTCGTCCGCCGTTGCTTCTCCGCACCTATTCCAGAAAATTGCGGTGCCCGGCATCTGCGTCGCGTAGCTCATCCGCAATCGCTTCAGAAGGAGACCGGCAATGGGCCTGAAGAGCACCCCTGAACGCTACGGGGCCATGATCGTAACGATGCATTGGCTGACCGCACTGCTGATGATCGTTCTCATTGCCACAGGATTCCGCGCTGCCAACACGGTCGATCCAGTAGCGAAGGCGGCGATTCTACGAGTTCACGTCCCGATCGCCATCGCGGTTCTTGCGCTGATGCTTCTTCGAGTTGGCTGGTGGTGGGGCGTCGATCGCAAGCCCCATCCGGTCGCTGGGTCACCACGGTGGCAGGAACGCACAGCTCGCGCGATACATCTTCTCTTCTACGTGGTCATCTTCGGAATGATTGCGAGTGGTATCGGGATGATGACGCTGAGCGGCGCAGCACCAATGGTCTTTGGCGGAGACGGCGCCCTGCTGCCCGATTTCTGGAAGTATCCGCCCCGGGTGCCGCACGGCTTCGGAGCGCGGCTTCTGCTTGCCTTCGTCGCGCTTCATGCCGGGGCCGCTCTCTATCACCACTTCGTTCGCCCTGACCATCTTCTCCGGCGTATGTGGTTCAGCAGATGACCGACGACGAAGGAACAGACATTCAAGGTGGCAGGAATTTCTAAGGTGACTCAAGCGGTGAGCGAGGACAATGCAATAAAGGACGCCTAACTAAAAGCCCGAACGCCGATTTTTTCTAAGGGCTGTATGGCGAGCCATTGCGCGCCGAGACGATGCGGACGGGGCGCATCTGATTATTGCTTCGACGATTTGCGCTGTCGTCGTGACATTCGATGTACAGCTCAAAGGCACGGGCCTGGTCCCGTTGAACTTCGGCAATCGGTCCGAAGTGTTGGCCATGCTTATGGCGCTGGCTGTCATTCTTGCTGCTCCTTAGCTTCGTGTTGCGGACCTGGACCGACCTGCTTCGCGAACGCGAGACAGCGAAATTGGTGACGCAGTATATCGAAGATGAGTACGACGATGCCGCTCGGAATTCCGCAGAGGGTGCGGACGCCGAAGAGTTAGGAAGTCACTCGAGCGACCGGAATACTACGACCGAGAGGACTCGAATTGGGACGCATACCACAAAGGTAAGGATGCGGCCAACGCGCCCTGCAGAAAGCAGAGGACCGTTTGGGAAAGCGGCGGTAGCCACTCGGCTTGCACGCGCATGGATGGTCCTGGAATCCGGCCTGCCTATCGTCTTTGCGGTGCTTGCGATCTGCAAGTCATGACATCCGTCAACGCACTCTTCAAAGCACTGTTCTTCTCGTAATGACGTTTCCAGCAGCCGCAGGAGTTTCTGGGGGAAAGTCAGAGAAAGACTGGCGGATGATGGCACCACGGGGTTGGGCGCGCCGCCGGTCTAGGACTGGAGGAAAGTCAACCACCTGTACTGCCTCTCGCCTAAGGGGCTGGCCGTCATCTTGAGCCGAGCGGATCGAGCGCGCCACAGTGAAATGTAGCGAAGCGGGTGCGGGGCAATGAAGACGTCCCGGATGTAGCATAGTCCGCGACTGGTTCGCGGGCGCCGCCTCATCGAGCGGCTTGTCGAGCTGATGCGCATGCCGGAGAGCTTTATCGCCGTTTTTGTGCGCACCATCAGAAGCTCCCTCCTATCGCTGCTTCGTGTTCGGCAAGAAGACAGATCAACCACGGCAGTGGAGAAGGCGCCGGTCTGTCTAAAAGCGGCCTTGCCAAGGCTCGGCTTCAAACCATTTTTGCAAATCTGGCGTTGCTCGGATGAGCGGGTCGGGACGACGTCGGCCTCTTTTCGCCTTCACGAGTGGCCGATCCGTCGGTCGCATGGCTCCGTCCTTCCAGGCCGTGCGCAAGCTTGCCAGGAAGCGATCGATCGGTTGCGATGCCACAGCAGGATGGCCGATTGGTTGGGTATCAGCGAGGGCCGCGAGGCGCTCCTGCACGTCGCGGATGTCGCGCAACAACGCGACTGGATCGAGAGCGGCATAGATTTCCTGGAGGTGATGGCGGACAGCGTCAGGCGTGCGGGCGTCCGCTTCCAGGCGCTGGTGTGGTGTAGCCGGCGCACATGTCTTGCGTACACGGGCATCGTCGCGCTGCTTGGCTATCAATTTGAAGGAGGGTTGGAAGAAGTTCACGAACAGCCGCGCTGATCGATATAATTCGGCCAGCAGCTCGGCCGCTTCCAGGCCTTCGAACCTACGATAGCCGACCATCCTGCGCACGACCGCGCCGTTCTTCTGCTCGACGAACGCCTGGTCATTCTTCCGGTAGGGACGGCAACGCGTGAAGACAATGTTGGCCGCCTCGCAATAGGCTTTCAGCGTCTCGTTCATGAACACGGTATCATGTCGGTATCGAGGCCGAGCAGCACAAAAGGCAAATGTTTGCGCAATTCCGTCAGCACCGTGCTCAACTGTCGCGCGGCGATTAGGATGGAAGGCAGCGTCAATCAAGGTGAGAGAGTTTCGCTGGGCTCGTGACGTAGGGAGGGCGTAGCCCGACCGGAGTTACGAGCCCAGCGTCGGCGCGATCCCGAGGAGGACCGCGCCGACTGGTGATCGCGGCCGGCGGGGTTATGCAAGTGGTTCTTCCGCCAAGAGGAATCACTCGCGTGCCCGGCCGACACATCACAGATCACCAGATGAGATGGGATGGTTGCCGCCCTCCCCAGACGGCATCGTAATGTGCCAAGAACGCAGTGTTTGAACCACGAAGCGAAGAGGACGGCAAATTGATGGATACGGTGATCGGAGTGGATCTGGCCAAGAATGTGTTTCAGCTCCACGGGGCGTCAACGGCGGGACACTTGAAGTTTCGAAAGAAACTGTCGCGGCTTCAGTTTCGGAAGTTCATGGCGGGGCATCCATCGGCAGTGGTGGTGATGGAAGCCTGTGGCAGCGCCCACTATTGGGCACGGGAGATGGTCAAGCTCGGCCATGAAGTGAAACTGATCGCTCCCCAATATGTGAAGCCTTTTGTGAAACGCCAAAAGAACGACGCGGCTGATGCCGAAGCAATCGTGATCGCGGCACAGCGCCCCGAGATGCGCTTCGTCGAGCCGAAATCGGAAGAACAGCAGGCCAGGGCAGTGTCGGAAGCGCCTTGTTCATCAGCGCACCGATCAGGTGAATGCGCTGCGTGCTGTTCTCTACGAATTCGGCCATATCATCCCGCAAGGAATCGAACAACTTAAACGCATTGAGGGGGGGGGGGGGGGGGGGGGGGGGGGGGGGGGGGGGGGGGGGGGGGGGGGGGGGGGGGGGGGGGGGGGGGGGGGGGGGGGGGGGGGGGGGGGGGGGGGGGGGGGGGGGGGGGGGGGGGGGGGGGGGGGGGGGGGGGGGGGGGGGGGGGGGGGGGGGGGGGGGGGGGGGGGGGGGGGGGGGGGGGGGGGGGGGGGGGGGGGGGGGGGGGGGGGGGGGGGGGGGGGGGGGGGGGGGGGGGGGGGGGGGGGGGGGGGGGGGGGGGGGGGGGGGGGGGGGGGGGGGGGGGGGGGGGGGGGGGGGGGGCGAAGATCCGAAAAGCGATCTACCAGAACTGGTCCGCGAGGAATGTCGGAATCTCTTTGATCAGATCGCCTACAAGACGGAGCGGATCGATGCCAAGGCAGAGCAGCTCAAGAAGTTGGCGACGCGGACTGTCGGGGGGGGGGGGGGGGGGGGGGGGGGGGGGGGGGGGGGGGGGGGGGGGGGGGGGGGGGGGGGGGGGGGGGGGGGGGGGGGGGGGGGGGGGGGGGGGGGGGGGGGGGGGGGGGGGGGGGGGGGGGGGGGGGGGGGGGGGGGGGGGGGGGGGGGGGGGGGGGGGGGGGGGGGGGGGGGGGGGGGGGCACTGGCGATCGAGGCTTTCGCGCCCGACATGGCGGCCTTTAGATGTGGCCGAGACTTCGCGGCTTGGCTCGGCTTGGTCCCAGGCAACATTCCTCAGGGGGAAAGGAGAGGCTCGGACGCGTTTCGAAGGAAGGACAGGCGGACATTCGCCAGTTGCTCATCGTTGGGGCGATGTCGCGGCTGAACTGGCTCGGGCGCAACTCGATCCCTAGCGGATCCTGGCTGGCGCAGATGCTGGCGAGGAAGCCGCGCATGCTTGTGGCGATCGCCTTGGCGAACAAGATGGCTCGGACGATTTGGGCCATGCTCACCCGGAAGGAGGATTATCGGAACCCAGCGCAGGCAGTGACGGCATGACTGCATGCAGCACGAAATAGCCTGACGTTGGTGAAGGGGGTGTGAGAAGGCGACGACCCGAATGGGCGCAACGATCGAAAGATCTGGATCAGGAAACCAGCTAGAGCCAAAGAGCCGACGTGCTCGGAGATGAGAATTGGACCTGGTCCGCGCACTCTGTCCAGCCGGTAGCAATGTCCGTGAGCACGAGGGTCTGGATGAAGCTGCCGCGCGCAGATGGACCGCTATGCGCTACAAGGTCAGCCTCGACGAACCCCGGCGCAGGATCGTTCCAATCTGCCGGCCTCCGTATTGGAATACTGCGACGCAGGGAATGCGCTGCATGCCGCCGGCGCTTGCGTCCTAATTGTTCTCGGATCCGCGCCAATGCGCGATCGATCGTCGCAGCGCTCATCGCCAAAAGTTTGTCGCGGATTTCAGGGGAAAGGTCGAGGTGGTTGTGCCGTTCCATCGCCTCAATCAATGCAGGCATCAACGCCTTCAGCCGCTTCCCGCAGATCCGGTCTGACGCTTCCCAAAGGAGCACGAGCGCGTTGTGTTCGACCTCATTATACATTCGACGTCGCGCCCTTCGGCTTGGGCGCGCGTCTTCCTGACCTCGAAGTAGTCGCATCGCATGTTTGCGATGGAACGCGGTGATGTCGACGAACTCGTCCAATATCCGCGTCTTCTTCGCGCGATCCGAACGCCGATAGCGCGCGCCTGCTGCCGCCGTCAGTTCCTTCCGCGTTGCATGCTTAGCCACCCCATCTTCGCCCCGCTCGCTCCCGATCCAAGGGAGCAATTTATGTGAGGCAACGGCTCAGCATCCGGTAACAATTAGGGCGAGGCAATGCGCGGGCAAATGCCCGTTCTGGTAGATCCGCTCGCTTGCGGGCGATGACCTTCCCGATCAGCTTCTTCCGCTGCTTTGACGCGGGGCTGTTTGGGGGTTAGCGGCGCGTGGCAGGGACAGCGTCCGCTCCAGCGCAGCCGCACGACGCCGAGTCGCGCCCGCACTGCCTGCAATCCAAGGCTAATCGCCAAGTCGCCGCCACCTGTCTTGATAGTTGCGCTAGGGCATTCGTCGAGGGGAATATTCGTTGACAGCTTCTCCCGGCGAGGCTGGCAACGTTGAAGTTGGCGGCACGTGGTAGGGACAGCGCTAGTCTGCAATCAGGCGCCGAGTCACGTGGCCGCTAACTTCAACCATAGGGACGAACAGTGCACGTATTCGAGCGGCACATCACAGCCCTACGGTCGCAAGCGCTTAAGGCGCTTGCAGCCAATCAGGTCCGCGCGGCCGACCAGTCTCTGAGCCTCGCAGTTCGCCAAGCCGCGACATTTGATGCCGAGGAAGCTCAGGCCGTATTAGGCATACTCGATTACGTAAAACTCAACCCGGCCCGAAGCTGCGGAAGATCGCTGCACGAATTAGCCAGCTTCTAGATGGGGAAGGGTGAGCGCTCACCTGTTTGGGCCTGAATAGCTTCTAGGAAGTGTTGTGCAACGTGGGAAGTGAATCCGGTGTCCTAATTCCCTCTGCGGGTGTTCTAATTAGGACAGCCCCCGAGAAGCCGGCTGCCCGACAGCCGCTCGGCGTGTTGCGGCCCACCCCCCGCGACTGTGAAGCCCATTGGGTGCCGCCCCCCGCTGCTTCTATTTGGTCGCCTCAGTTGGCACGTGCAGTTCAGCCGTCCTAAAGCCCCCGGGACACGGCACCGCCAACGGTGACGGTGACGTCACCGAAAACCTGCTCGTCCAGCGACACCGGTACGCTATCGTCGAATTTGCGATACTTCTTCGGAAATTGCTGCTTAAAGAGTTTGCACTTGTTACATTTTAGGATTCAGCGCTCGATTTTTCCCTGGGTCTGAGGATGATACGGAGCGCTGCGCACGTGCTGCATGCCCTTCTGGTCGAGCCACTCGGCCAGATCATCCGCCACGTAACTCCAACCATTGTCGCTGAAAAGCCTTGGCCGGTGCGCGACGGCGATGTGGTCAAGGCCGGATGCGGCGAGTGCCTGGTCGAGGGTGACTGTGACATCGGAAGCGCACATTGGTGGGACCAAGCCCCCAGGCCACGATGTAGCGCGAGAAGTCGTCAAGCACGGTCGAGAGAGAGTACCACCTCCATCGGGCGATCTTGAGGTAGGTGAGGTCGGTCTGCCAGGGCTGGTTGACGGCCGTCGTCTTGTCTTGAACTCGTTCGCGGCATCACCACATCACCACATACGGGCTGGTGATGTGGTCATGCGCCTTCGGCGGCCCATAGACGGACGCCTCGGAGACAAAGTACTTTCGTTCGTCGGTGAACCGCACGGCCAGCTCGCGTGGCGACAGTTCAGGTAACTAACTCCAGCGCCAGGTCGATGATCTGGCCCCACACATCGTCCGGGATGCGGTTCCAGACCCGGTCTGGTCGAGACCTATGATCGGCCAGCGCCTTAACGCCTCCCTCACGGTGGCGATCATACCAGCGATAGAATGTGGCGTGCGGGATTCCGAGCTTGTCAGCGATTGCTCGACCAAATGGATGATCTCGGCCTTCTCTGAGGCGGGATACCTCATGCCTCGTCCTCGCCATCTCCGTTCATACTTCCAGCACGATGCTGATCTTCTCTTCCGCCGAATACTGCCGGCGGGTCTGGCGCCGAATGTCCTTTAGCACTTGGTCTGCCGACGCTTTGCCCGGTCCGGATTTTGTTCATCTTCGCTCCTGGTGGCTACGATGAACCAGAAAACCTCCCTCCGCGAAATCCCCCTGTTTGTCTCACAGGCCCTGACGGCGAAACGACTTTGTCATCATCGTAAAAGGGACCAAAGCTCAAGCAGAGGAAATCCGCCAAGAAGCCGCGCCTTTGTGGAAGGCAAGCTGAAATTGACGCTGGATATGGAGAAAACCCCTATCACCCACGTCAATGACGGCTTCGTCTTTCTGAGGCACAGGATCATTCGCAGGCGAGGGTCGCACGGGCGCATGTCCGCCGTCACAACGATAACCAACGAAAAGACGAAGGGGTTTGCTCGCAGGCTCACTTCGAAACCAAGTTTATCTTTGAGGAGGCGCTCTCTCACTTCTTCCTTTTTCAGCGCGCGGAGATAGTAATTCGTTAGCGGTTATATCGCACGAGCAGCGCCCGAGCGGCCTCAACGCTCTCCAATTTGCCGCGGCATCACATCGATCCACGGATCGGGTTGATGACCTGGACCCCGGCAAAATCTTTTTCGTTGTCCGTTACCACGGTGCAGTCGTTCGCATCGGCGACGGCGGCGATGATCATGTCGAGCCCGCTGCGCGGCCGGCCAGCGGCTCGCCCTTCCGCCATCAATCCTGCCCAGACGAGGCCCGCTTTCTCGTCGAAGGGCAGGATGCGGCCCGCGAACAAAGCCTGAGGTCCCTCCGGACCTGAGAACCAGGCATCAAGCGCTGCTCGTCTTTTGCCGTTCGGCTTCTCCAAGATGCCGCGACGGATTTCGGCGAGGGTAAGCGAGGTGATGAACAAATGGTCGTCGCGCTGTGCCGCCATCCAAGCCAGGAGCGATTCCGATGGCTGCGGCTTGACGACATTGCTGATGATGTTGGTATCGAGAAGATAGCGTGTCACAGGTCGACCTTGCGCCCTTCTTCACGTGGGCGCGTCACGTCGAGATCGGCGCCGACGAGCGGCGAGCGACGCAACGCGGTCAGGATGCCACCGGGCTTCGGTGGCTCGCCGGAAACGGCCTGTTGCACCGCGCGTCGGAGATGCCCAGCTTCTGGCCCTTCCTCGGTCAACTTACGGGCAAGCGTTCTGATGAGGTCGCGGTCGGCCTCGAGGGCTTGGAGCTCAAACCGCACAATGCCCCGCTTGGTCAGCCGAGATCGGTAATTCTCGATCGCCCTTTTCTGCGCGCTATTGCCCACCGACCGCCTCCATAGTATATCTGGTCATATAGCCGAATTCCGGGCTTGCCGCAAGATTGCGACTGTCTGTGTGACGTCGGCACCGGTGATAGGAGGGCGGTGGCGTTGTCCGACGTCGGGATCAACCAAATTGCAGCTCCCAGAGGTGATCACGGAAATGTTTTTCGTGCGCTCGACTTTGCGATTTACCGATCCGCTACCCTTGGCATCTCGGATCAGCGCATGACTACGGTACAACACGTTGATATCGCTGAATATTCTTTCTTGCGTTGCGACAGCAACTCGTCATCTTTGTCACGATGCGGAGCGATCCGCGCAGCAGCAAGGACGCCGCGGTGGCGCGACCGAGAGGAACAACGGCAGAAAAGCTTCGCGTGGTCGTCGATACGGCACCTGGAGCCTCGGTTGCGTCCGTCACGTCGAAGCCCGATCCGCGTCTCATCAATCTGGTGCGGCTGCTGGCTCGGCAAGCCGCGCGGGATTTCGTCCAAGCCGAAACGGACAGCCGCAAGCGTGACCGTCTCCCGGACTAAGGAGGCGTCATGAAGATCGCACTTTACGCCCGCTACTCGTCCGACAATCAGCGCGACGCATCGATCGAAGATCAGTTGCGGCTCTGCCGCCTCCACGCCGAGAAGCAAGGTTGGACGGTGGTGGACAGCTACACGGACCGGGCGATCTCCGGCGCATCACTGCTTCGCCCCGGGATCCAGGAACTGATCAACGACGCCATGCGCGGCAAGTTTGCGGTGGTGCTTGCCGAGGCGTTGGACCGTCTCAGCCGCGATCAGGAGGACATTGCCGGGCTCTTTAAGCGCATGGCCTTCGCCGGCGTACGGATCGTCACCCTCTCGGAGGGAGACGTCACGCATCTCCACGTCGGGCTGAAGGGCACGATGAACGCCTTGTTCCTGAAGGACCTCGCGGACAAGACGCGGCGAGGCCTGCGCGGCCGCGTCGCGAACGGCAAGTCGGGCGGCGGGCTGTGTTTTGGCTATGACGTCGTCAAGCAGTTCGCTGCTAATCTCGAGCCGATCCGAGGTGACCGCACGATCAACGAGGCCGAAGCGGCTGTCGTTCGTCGCATCTTCGCAGACTACCTTGCCGGCAAGTCTTCACGCACAATCGCATTCGAGTTGAACCGCGAAGGTGTGCCTGGACCGCAAAGCGCTGAATGGGGGCCATCGACCATTCACGGCAATCCAAAGCGCGGCGTTGGCATCCTCAACAACGAGCTCTATGTCGGCCGTCTCGTCTGGAATCGCCTCCGCTATCTCAAAGACCCAGATACCGGAAGGCGCGTTTCTCGGCTGAACCCCGAATCCGAATGGGTGGTCCAAGAAGTCCCCGAGCTGCGCATTGTTGATCAGGAAATGTGGGATGCGGTCAAGGCGCGTCAGCAGACGCTGGCCTACGAGCCGTCCGCGCCTGGCGAGAACAAGCTTAATGATCGCCGCCGGCCCAGATACCTCTTCGCCGGCCTCGTGAAGTGCGGATGCTGCGGCAGCGGGTACACGATGATTTCGAAGGACCTGCTCGGCTGCGCAACGGCGCGCAACAAGGGAACGTGCAATAACCGCTTGAACATCCGGCGCGACGCGCTGGAGGCGTCCGTGTTGAGGGGCCTCCACACGCATCTCATGGAACCCGAACTATTCAAGGAATTCTGCCAAGAGTTTACCCGTGAGGTGAATCGGCTGAGGATCGAGCGCGGCGCCGATATCGAGGCGCAAAGGCTCGAGCTCGAGAGGACTGAGCGCGAGCTGGATAAGGCAATTCAAGCAATCCTTGACGGTGTGCCGGGAGCGAAGTTGAAGGACAAGATTGGTGCTCTGGAAGCACGCAAGGCCGAGTTGGTCGACCTGCTCGCAAACGCGGAGGAGCCGCCGCCCCTCCTCCACCCGAATATGGCGGAAATTTACCATCAGCGCGTGGCCACCCTGTACCAGAGCCTGCAAAGTGAAGACGAGAGAGCCGAAGCGGCCCAGGTTTGCCGCTCGTTAGTCGATCGAGTGACACTCGCCCCCGATGGCGAAGAGCTAGCGATTATATTGCGCGGGGACCTAGCCGCGATCCTGCGGTTTGCGGCGGGCAAGAAAAGCCCCGACTTCCTTTCGGAGGCCGGGGCTCTGGATGTCTTGCTATCGCAAGCATCGGTGGTTGCGGGGATAGGATTTGAACCTATGACCTTCAGGTTATGAGCCTGACGAGCTACCGGGCTGCTCCACCCCGCGTTAAACACTTGCTTTGCCTTCGGTCAGATCCCGGGGACGGTCGGTTGAGGCCGGCGCTGTTCGCGTGGCTTTCTCGTCCGTCCCAAAGGCTTCCTTGGAAGGCAACCCCGGGCAAAGCCCTCGGGTGCGGGGCGTATGTACCAACCCGAGCTGCCTTTGGAAAGGGCCGCGGGAACGTTTTTTTCGACTTTATGACAGCGGAAGCGACCGATTTCGGCTGCGTTCCCTGCGCTCTTGCCAGAAGTTCCACAAAGGGCCAGCTTGCGGCAACAAGAATAAGGCTGACACGCGCCCTTGAGGGAGGAACGCCCGTGGACAAATCCCTGACGAGCGCCCCGGTCGGAGCGCTGGAGGAGGCCTTCCACGCCATGGTCGCGCGGTCGCGGGACGAGCCGCCGGCCGGCCTTGCCGAGCGGCTCGACCGGCTGGCGCGGCTGCGTGCCGTGGTCGCCGACAACGAAGAGCGTTTCCGGCAGGCGATCTCGGCCGATTTCGGCCACCGCTCGGCGGTCGAGACCACCATCGCCGAGACGATGCTGGTGTTCTCCGAGATCCGGCATGCCACCAAGCACCTGAAGACCTGGATGGCGCCGCAGCGGGTCGCGACCGCGCTGCAATTCCTGCCCGCGCGCAACCGGCTGATGCCGCAGCCGCTCGGCGTCGTCGGCATCATCGCGCCCTGGAATTATCCGCTCCAGCTCACGCTCGCGCCCGCGATCGGCGCGCTCGCCGCCGGCAACCGCGTCCTGATCAAGCCGAGCGAGCTCACGCCGCACTTCGCAGGCCTGCTGAAGGAGACGGTCGCCGCGCGATTCGATGCGACCGAGCTGCTCGTCACCGGCATCGAGGGCGAGATCGCAGAGGCGTTTGCGCGCCTGCCGTTCGATCACCTCTTATTCACCGGCTCGACCCGGGTCGGGCGGCTGGTCGCGGAGGCCGCGGGGCGTAACCTGACGCCTGTTACCCTCGAGCTCGGCGGCAAGTCGCCTGCGATCATCGATGCCTCGGCCGACCTCGATGAAGCGGCCGAGCGCATCGCCTACGGCAAGCTGCTCAATGCCGGGCAGACCTGCATCGCGCCGGACTATGTGCTGGTGCCGGAGCGCTCGTTGCAGGCCTTCGCCGAGAAGGTGCGCGCCCAGATGCGGCGGATGTTCGGCACCGATCCCTCAAACAAGGACTACACCTCGATCATCTCGGACCGGCATTATGCGCGGCTCGAAGGCCTTGTCGCGGACGCGGCGCAGCGCGGCGCAAAAATCCTGCAGCCGGCGAAGGCGGACGATCCGAACTGGAAGGCGCATCGCAAATTCCCGCCGACGCTGATCGTCGGTGCGACCGAAGCGATGGCGGCGATGCAGGAGGAGATTTTTGGGCCGGTGCTCCCCATTCTCAGCTATCGCGATCCCACTGATGCCATCGCCTTCATCAACCATCGCGACCGGCCGCTGGCGCTGTACTGGTTCGGCAAGGACGGCACCGCGCGCGACGAGGTGCTGGCGCGCACCATCTCCGGCGGCGTCACAATCAACGACTGCCTGTTTCACTTCACGCAAATCAACCAGCCGATGGGCGGCGTGGGCGCATCCGGCACCGGCGCCTATCACGGCGAATGGGGCTTTCGCACGTTCAGCAAGCTGAAGCCGGTGTTCTATCGCTCCAAGTTCAACCGCCTCGCCGACCTCTATCCGCCCTATGGCGGCAAGATCGCGCGGCTGGAGAAATTGATGCGGTTCATGTCGTAGTTGCTCGTCATTCCGGGGCGACGCGAAGCGTCGAGCCCGGAATCCATATCCACCAGTCGGGGTTATGGATTCCGGGCTCGCGCCAAGGGGCGCGCCCCGGAATGACGAAGAAAATGGGGGAAGCATCAGTGACTGACACATTCGATTTCGTCGTCGTGGGCGCGGGCTCCGGCGGCTGCACGGTTGCAGGAAGGCTGTCGGAGGATGCGGCGACGTCCGTGGCGCTGCTGGATGCGGGCGGGACGAACGACAATTGGCGCATCACCACACCGTTTGGGCTTGCTCTGCCTTACAAAACGGCCAACTGGGCTTTCGATACCGTACCGCAAGTGGGATTGAACGGCCGCATCGGCTATCAGCCGCGCGGCAAGGGTCTTGGCGGCTCCTCGGCGATCAACGCCATGGTCTACATCCGCGGCCACAAATGGGACTACGACCACTGGGCTTCGCTCGGCAATGCCGGCTGGTCGTATGCGGAGGTGCTGCCTTATTTCAAGGCTTCCGAGAACAACTCCGATTTCGACGGCGAGTATCACGGCAAGGGCGGCCCGCTGTATGTCAACCGGCTGCGCTCGGACAATCCGATCCACGACGTCTTCCATCAGGCCGCACGCGAGGCGCAGTTCCGCATTCGCGAGGACTTCAATGGTGAGGATCACGAAGGGCTCGGCAGCTATCAGGTGACGCAGCACAATGGCGAACGCTGGAGCGCGGCGCGCGCCTATGTGCATCCCCACATCGGCAAGCGAGCCAATCTGCGCGTCGAGACGGGCGCACACGCCACGAAAATCCTGTTCGAGGGCGGGCGCGCCGTCGGCATCGAATATGTGCAGGGCAAGCAGACGAAGCAGCTGCGCGCGCGCCGCGAGGTGATCCTTGCTGGCGGCGCCTTCCAGTCACCGCAGATGCTGATGTTGTCGGGCATCGGCGATGGAGATGCGCTTGGCAAGCACGGCATTGGCGTCGTGCACCATCTGCCCGGCGTCGGGCGTAATCTGCAGGACCACCCGGATTTCGTGTTCGTCTACGCCTCCGACTTTCCGCACTTCGTTCATGCCTCGCTCGGACGGTTGCCGTCCCTGCTCCGTGCCATCCAGCGCTATCGCAGCGAACGACGCGGCCTGATGACCACCAATTTCGCCGAGTGTGGCGGCTTTTTGAAAACCCGGCCCGATCTCGACGTGCCTGACATCCAGCTCCACTTCGTCATCGCGATGCTCGACGACCACGGCCGCAAGAAGCACAAGGAGGCGGGCTTCTCGTGTCACGTCTGCCTGCTGCGGCCGAAGAGCCGCGGCAGCGTGTCCCTGAAGAGCGCCGATCC
This sequence comes from Bradyrhizobium sp. CCBAU 65884, assembly GCF_028128835.1. Classification (NCBI taxonomy): domain Bacteria; kingdom Pseudomonadati; phylum Pseudomonadota; class Alphaproteobacteria; order Hyphomicrobiales; family Nitrobacteraceae; genus Bradyrhizobium; species Bradyrhizobium sp. CCBAU 65884. Next base: position 21,222 of record NZ_LBJU01000125.1, read on the forward strand.
GCTCGCAGCGCCCTTGATCGATCCGAACTTTTTGGGCGAAGAGGAGGATCTCGAGAGGATGGTCGCGGGCTTCAAGACCACGCGCCGTCTGATGGAAACGCCGGCGCTGCGCGCGCTGCAGAAGAAGGACATGTTCACGTCCGACGTGCGAACCGACGACGACATCCGCAACATTTTGCGCGATCGCGTCGACACCGTCTATCACCCCGTTGGCACCTGCAAGATGGGGACGGATGCGCTTGCCGTGGTCGATCCGGCACTGAAGGTGCACGGCGTCGAGGCATTGCGCGTCGTCGACGCCTCGATCATGCCGACGCTGATCGGCGGCAACACCAACGCGCCGACCATCATGATCGGAGAGAAGGCGGCGGAATTGATCAGGGCGGAGATGCGGGCGAGTTAGTCGGCGCTGCCACGTCATTCTCGGTGTCGTCCCCGCGAACGCGGGGACCCATAACCACAGGGAGGAGTTGTGGCACGAGATGATAACTCCGAGTCCTCGCCAAATTTCTCCCTGTGGCTATGGGTCCCGGATCTGCGCGCGCTTGAGGTGCGCTTGTCCGGGACGACAGCCGGGCTCAATTGAGCAGGAAACCACCGTCGACCGTGATCACGCTCCCCGTCATGTACCGCGACGCCTGTGACGCCAGCAGCAGAATCGCGCCGTCGAGATCGGACTCGGCGCCGACACGGCGCTGCGGGATGCGTTTGGCCAGGCGCTCGCCGGCCGGCGTCGACCAGAAGGCGTGGTTCATCTCGGTGTCGATATAGCCGGGCGCGAGCGCGTTGATGCGGATGTTCTGGCCGGCGAGTTCCAGCGCCATCGCCTTCGTCGCCTGGATGATGCCGGCCTTGGAGATCGCGTAAGGCGACACCGCCTTCAGGACGCCGGTGCCGAGCACGGAGGCGATGTTGACGATGTTGCCTGACTGCTTGCGGGCGATCATGCGCCGCGCGACTTCCGTCGCGAGGAAATAGGCGCCCTTGAGATTTGCACCGATCACCGCGTCCCAATCCGCTTCGGTCTGCTCGGTGGCGAGTTTCTCGATGGCGATGCCGGCATTGTTGATCAGCACCGTGACGGGACCGAGCGCGGCCTCTGCTGCGTCGACGGCCCGGGCGATCGAGGCCGTGTCGGTGACGTCGAGCGCGACCGCGGCGGCGCGGCCGCCCTTGCCGCGGATCTCCTCCTCCAGGCTCTTCAGCTTGTCGGCCTGACGCGCCGCGAGCGCGACGGCTGCCCCGTGGGCGGCGAGCACCCGGGCAAATTGCCGCCCCAGCCCCTGGCTCGCGCCCGTGACGAGGATGGTTTCTTTACTGACGTCAAATAGGCCTGACATTGGCGATAGACCCTACGCTCTTGGAGCCATCAATACAGACGATTTTAGCGATCTGAAACCGGAATGATCGGTCCGGCGTTCATTCGTTCCGTCGAGGGCAGGGTTTTGCTGATGAACAATTTCGATCTCGCCGTCTACGCCGCGCTCGCCATCGCGGTCGGCTTCGGCTTCAGGACCGGCCTGCTCCGCAGCGCCATGACCATCCTCGCCTATCTCCTCGCTGCGCCGATCGCGGTCGCGCTGATGCCGTTGATCGTGCCGCAGATCGCCGGCAATCCGAATGCGCCGCTGCTGCAGAACTGGATCTGGCTGTTCGGAATCTTCGTGGTGGTCGGCATGCTGTTCGGCTATATCGGCCGCCTGGCGCTGAACGACACGATCCGCGACGCCGGCATCGGCGATCGGCTCGGCGGTGCCGCGCTCGGCGCCGTCAGGGTCGGTCTCGTCGCCACCACGCTGGTCCTGGTGTTTGACCAGATCGTGCCGGCCAACAGACAGCCGCCTTTTCTCGCCGGCTCGCATCTGCGGCCGCTGTTCTCGACGGCGGGTCAGATGGGCTTCAAGTCGCTGCCGCCTGAAGCGACCTCCGCGATAGACCGCCTCAAGCAGGAACAGCGCATCTGATCTGTCGCATTTGCATCGCTAGCGGCGAGGTGCATGCATTTTGATGCGAGCCCGTGCCTTATCAGCGACGCCGATGTTGGCTAAAGTGGGCGCCATCCAAAACCTGCCTGACATTACGGGAGTGAAACAGTGGATCTTGGGATCAAAGGTCGCCGCGCCATCGTCTGCGCATCCAGCAAGGGCCTCGGTCGTGCCTGCGCCATCTCGCTGGCGGAGGCCGGCGTCGACGTCACGCTGACCGCGCGCGGCGCCGAGGCGCTGAAGAAGACGGCGGAGGAGATCCGGAAAGCCTATCCTGATGTGAAGGTCACCGAGATCGTCGGCGACATCACGACGCCGGCGGGCCGCGAGGCCGTGCTGAAGGCCTGCCCCGAGCCCGACATCCTGATCAACAACGCCGGCGGCCCGCCGCCCGGCGATTTCCGCAACTGGACCCGTGACGACTGGATCAAGGCGATCGACGCCAACATGCTGACGCCGATCGAGTTGATCAAGGCGACCGTGGACGGCATGATGGCGCGCAAGTTCGGCCGCATCGTCAACATCACCTCGGCCGCGGTGAAGGCGCCGATCGACATCCTCGGCCTCTCCAACGGCGCGCGCGCCGGCCTCACCGGCTTCATCGCCGGCCTGTCGCGCAAGACCGTGATCAACAACGTCACCATCAACGGCCTGCTGCCCGGCCCGTTCGAGACCGACCGTCTCACCGGCACCGCAAAGGCCGAGGCTGACAAGCGCGGCGTCTCGGCCGAGCAGATCCTGACCGAGCGCGCCAAGCTCAATCCCGCCGGGCGCTTCGGCCAGCCCGACGAGTTCGGCTATGCCTGCGCCTTCCTGTGCGGCGCCAAGGCCGGCTTCATTACGGGCCAGAACATTCTGCTGGATGGCGGCGCGTTCCCGGGGACGTTGTGACCGGGCCTCTCCCTCTCCCCGTTCTTACGGGGCCGCGACGAGCTTCGCTCGCGCCGAAAGGGCTGGGGTGAGGGGCTGCTTCGGCAAACACGGTGAGAGTTGGACTCACGGAGAGTCCCCCTCACCCGATCGCTTTGCGATCGACCTCTCCCCGCAAGCGGGGCGAGGTCAGCAAGATCACCGCTGTTTCGTCGGCTCGTCTTCGTCCTGCTGACTGGGAGCGGACGAATCGGCCGTCGTGCGCTCGTCGGTCCAGTCGATGCCGAATTCGTCGAGCCCGCCTGCGAGCAGATCGCCCAGCATCGGCTCGCCGAGCAGGTAATGCACCGTTTCGCGGCGGGGGCTGCGATATTCGGTGCGCGCCTCCACCGCGCGGGCGCGCAAATCGTCCCAGTCATCGATGGTGCCGTCGCCGCGACCGAGCCAGGTCAGCGCGACGAGATCAAGCTGCTCGTCCTCGTTCAAAGCGATCATGAAGCTGCCGAGCTCTTGGACGACAGGATCGGAGCCATCATCTTCGAGGACGTCGACCGCGTCGTCATCGGTCGGGTTCGAGCCGGAATCCGGATCGGAATCCCCCTCTTTGACGTCGAATTCACGCGCCTTCTCGATGATGAAGGCGACTTTCTCCGCGGAAATCGCAAGCTCTGGCATGGCTTCCTCTTCGGCTTTTTCCTGGGGTTCCCGCGATAACGCCGCACCGCCTCAGATGATCCATTGCGCTCGATGACGGAAACGGCGCATCTTTCGGCATCAAGGCAAAAACATGGGAAGGCGGCGGATGCAGTGGAAGGTCGGCCAGGTCAAAATCACCAAGATTGTGGAGCTGGAGACGGTCGGCTCGACCCGCTTCATCCTGCCGCTCGCGAGCAACGCAGAGATCCAGAAACTTCCCTGGCTGATCCCGCATTTCGCCACCGAAGAGGGCCGGCTGAAAATGTCGATCCATTCGCTGGTGCTGGAGACGCCGTCGCGCCGCATCGTTGTCGACACCGGCCTCGGCAACGACAAGCAGGGCCGCAATGTTCCGACCTGGAACAACCGCACCACGCCGTTCCTCGCGACGATGATGGCAGCCGGTTTTGCGCCCGACAGCATCGACACTGTGCTGTGCACGCATCTTCACGTCGATCATGTCGGCTGGAATACGCGGCTGGTCGACGGCCGATGGGTGCCGACCTTTGCCAAGGCACGCTATGTCTTCGGCAAGACCGAATACGAGCATTGGCGGGAACATTCGACCGAGCCGGACAAGCGAGCCGTGTTCGAGGATTCCGTGCAGCCGATCGTCGACGCCGGCCGGGCCGATCTGATTCCGAGCGATCACCAGCTGTGCGAGGAGATCAGCATGATCCCGACCCCCGGCCACAGTCCCGGCCATATGAGCATTCTCATCCGATCGGACGGCGAACAGGGCCTGCTCACGGGTGACGTCGCCCATCACCCCTGCCAGATGGCGCATCTCGACTGGTCCTCGACCGCGGATTCCGACCAGAGCCAATCCGCAAAGACACGGCGCGAATTGTTCGGCCGCTTTGCCGACACGCCGACCTTGGTGATCGGCGGCCATTTCTCGGCCGGGCATATCAGGCGGGATGGAGAGGCGTTCAGGTTTGTGGCGCTGGCCTAGGTCTCGTGCCCCGGATGCTGCGCAGCACGAAGTGATGCGCTGCTAAGCCGGGGCCCATGTATCTGGATCCCGGCTCTGCGTCGCGTCATTTCATGCCGCGCCGCGTCCGGGACACGAGAGCGCCGTCCGCCCATCGAATCCAGAGGGCTGCAATGCGCCCCGCTCTGGGCGGTTGAATTTCCCCTCGCCCTGTTCCATGAAGCTGCTTAACCGATCGGTCCATTCCTAGGGAGAAACGAGAATGAAGCTTGTTCGTTATGGCGAGAAGGGTGCGGAAAAGCCCGGCCTGATCGACAAATCCGGCCAGTTGCGCGACCTGTCGGCGCATCTGAAGGACTTCACGGGCGAGGCCTATTCGCCCGAGAGCCTGAAGAAGCTGGCAGGCCTGGATCCCGCCTCGCTCCCGGCGGTCTCCGGCAAGCCGCGGTTCGGCGCGCCCGTCACCGGCATCTCGAAATTCGTCGCGATCGGCCTCAACTACTCCGACCATGCCAAGGAGACCGGCGCCGATATCCCGAGCGAGCCGATCATCTTCATGAAGGCCAACACGTCGCTGTCCGGCCCGAACGATGCGGTCGAAAAGCCGCGCGGCTCGACCAAGCTCGACTGGGAAGTCGAGATCGCCGCGATCATCGGCACCCGTGCGAAATATGTCTCGGAAGCCGACGCGCTGAACTACGTCGCCGGCTACTGCGTCTGCAACGACGTCTCCGAGCGCGCCTTCCAGATCGAGCGCCTGGGCCAGTGGACCAAGGGCAAGTCGCATGACACGTTCGGCCCGCTCGGGCCGTGGCTTGCAACCAAGGACGAGATCAAGGACGTGCAGAACCTGTCGATGTGGCTGGACGTCAACGGCCAGCGCCGCCAGACCGGTTCGACCAAGACCATGATCTTCTCCATGGCCAAGTGCATCTCCTATGTCTCGCAGTTCATGACGCTGCTGCCCGGCGACGTCATCACGACAGGCACCCCGCCCGGCGTCGGCCTTGGCATGAAGCCGCCGACCTTCCTCAATGTCGGCGACGTCGTCAGCCTCGGCATCGAAGGTCTCGGCGAGCAGCGCCAGGATATCGTGGCGGCGTAAGCCGTGCCCTCATCCTGAGGAGCGCGCAACGCGCGCGTCTCGAAGGATGCGCCACAAGCACAGTCGCCCGACGTTCGCGCCGGGTGAAGAGCGACCGTCCCTCGTTGTCCATCCTTCGAGACGCGCGCCAAGGGGCGCGCTCCTCAGGATGAGGACTGTGTGTCTGGATAGAGGTTATTTCCAATGAAACTCACCTTCTCCCCCGCCTCGCCCTTCGCCCGCAAGGTGCGCATCGCCGCGATCGAGCTCGGGCTGATCGACAAGATCGAGCTCGTGCCCGCAAGCGTCGCGCCGGGCACGGCCAATGAGGACTATTCGAAGATCACGCCGCTGAAGAAGCTGCCGGTGCTGATCACCAATGACGGCGACGTCATTTTGGATTCCTACGTCATCGTTGAATATCTCAACGAGACCGCCGGCGGCGCCCTGATCCCCGGTTACGGTCCCGCGCGCTGGAAGGCCAAGACCAATCATTCCCTGATCAACGGCATGCTCGATTCCATGCTGCTGTGCCGCTACGAGAAGATGGTGCGGCCGCAGGGCCTGCAATGGCAGGCCTGGTCGGACGACCATTGGAACCGGGCGTGGACCGGCATGGCGCGGTTCGAGAACATGCCTGAGGTGCTGAACGGCCCGTTCGACATCTCGCAGATCGGCCTCGTTTGCGTGCTCGGCTATGCCGACTTCCGCTTCGCCGATTGCGGCTGGCGCAAGGCCTATCCGAAGCTCGACGCCTTCCATCAGAAGATGCTGGAGCGGCCCTCGGTCAAGATCTCTGTGCCGCCGGCCGCCTAAAGCGCGATGAAGATCATCGCGCTTTAGGGTTGTTGTTTGAGCATGATCTTGTCGGAAAACCGCTGAACACTTTGCGCTATCGCGGCCCTCCGGGTCCGGATCATGCTGTAAACGCGGAGTTCTCATGAGCCTGAAGTTCTCGGTCGGCGATCTCACCATCCATCGAATCATCGAGCAGGAGACCTCGTTCGTCCCGGCGCTGGAGATGCTGCCGGGATTGACGGCCGAGGTACTGGCCGAGAACCGGGCATGGATGCGGCAAGCCAGGGCGCTGGATGACCAGGACGTGCTGCTCCTGTGCTTCCAGTCCTACGTGGTGAAGACGCCGCATCACACCATCCTGGTCGACAGCTGCATCGGCAACGACAAGCCGCGGCCTCGGCCGAAATGGAACATGAAGACCGACGACACCTATCTGCGCGGGCTGGGCGCCGCCGGCTTTGCGGTCGAGGACATCGACTTCGTGATGTGCACGCATCTGCATGTCGATCACGTCGGCTGGAACACGCGGCTGGAGAACGGCCGCTGGGTGCCGACCTTCCCAAAGGCGCGCTACGTCTTCGCCAGGCAGGAATTCGACCACTGGACCGAGCAGAACGCGAAGGCGCAGGTGGCCCCCTTCGCCGACAGCGTGCTGCCGGTGGTTGAGGCCGGACGCCACGAGCTCGTCGGCAATGATCATGAGATCGGCGATCACGTCCGCATCCTGCCGACGCCGGGCCACACGCCGGGGCATATCGCCGTCACGATGGGCCGCGGCAAGGACGATGCCGTGTTCTCCGGCGATCTCATGCACTCGCCGCTGCAGACGCTCTATCCGGAGCTGTCGATCAAGTTCGACGTCGATCCAGCCGCGGCAGCGAAAACGCGGCGCGGCTTCCTGGAGCGCTATTGCGACACCGACACGCTGTGCTGCACCGCGCATTTCCCGTCGCCCTCGGTGGGGAAGATCCGGCGCAAGGGCAATGCGTTCGTGTGTGAGTCCATCTAGCGAGATGCCGTAGGGTTGGCGAAGCAAAGCGTGCCCACCATGCCAGACGCGTCGCGGAAAGATGGTGGGCACGGCGCGCGATGCGCGCCTTTGCCCACCCTACGATTCCACCCGAGTGGAGAGACACGATGACCGCACTCCCTGACATCCCCCTGCCCGCCGGAATCCGCTCGCGTTATGTCGACGGCATCAACGGCTTGCGCATGCATGTGCTGGAGGCTGGCTTCGAGACCACGGGGCGGCCATGCCTCCTCTTGCTGCACGGCTTTCCCGAGCTCGCCTTCTCCTGGCGCAAGGTGATGCCGACGCTGGCTGCGGCCGGGTATCACGTGATTGCGCCGGACCAGCGCGGCTATGGCCGCACGACGGGATGGACTGCGGATTACGACGGCGACCTTGCGCCGTTCTCACTCCTCAATCTCGTGCGCGATGCACTCGCCCTGGTGTCGGCGTTCGGCTATAGGCAAGTCGATCTGGCCGGGCATGATTTCGGCAGCCCGGTCGCGGCCTGGTGCGCGCTGATCCGGCCCGACGTGTTTCGTTCGGTGACGATGATGAGCGCGCCGTTCGGCGGACCGCCGGCGCTGCCGTTTGGTACGGTCGATGCTCCGGCAAAGCCTGCGGTGGAGGACCCCGTGCATCGCGAGCTCGCCGCGCTGCCGCGGCCGCGCAAACATTATCAATGGTATTATGCGACACGCCCGGCCAATGCCGACATGCAGCACGCGCCGCAGGGCGTGCATGATTTCCTGCGCGCCTATTATCATCACAAGAGCGCGGACTGGACCGACAACAAGCCTTATCCGTTGGCGTCGTGGTCGGCGGACGAACTCGCAAAGCTGCCAACCTATTACGTGATGGATCTGAACGAGACCATGGCGGAGACGGTCGCCAAGGAGATGCCTTCGCCCGCCGCGATCGCCGCCAACCAATGGCTGCCGGACAGCGACCTCGCCTATTACAGCGCCGAATATGGCCGCACCGGATTCCAGGGCGGGCTGCAATGGTATCGCTACGGCACATCGGGCATGCTCAACAGAGAGATGCAGCTGTTTGCAGCACGCAGCATCGACGTGCCCTCATGCTTCATCTCGGGCAAGCAGGATTGGGGCACTTACCAGCGTCCGGGCGTGTTCGAGGCGATGCAGGGGCGCGGCTGCACAAGGATGCTCGGCTGCCATCTCGTCGACGGCGCCGGCCATTGGGTGCAGCAGGAGCAACCCGCCGAGGTGAGCCGGCTGCTGCTCGACTTCTTGGCCAAAGCCGGCACGGCCTGATTTGACCCGGGAACTCCGGCCCTCTATATAGTTTAGAATAGTTCTAAACTAGTGATGTAGGGCCGCCGTGAAGAATTTTGCCGACCTGACCGAGCGCGAGGTGCTTGCGGTCGCGATCTCCTCCGAGGAGGAGGACAGCCGCATCTACATGACCTTCGCCGAGGACCTTCGCGAGCGTTACCCGGACACGGCAAAAATCTTCGAGGAGATGGCCGAGGAGGAGCGCGGCCACCGGCACATGTTGCTGGAATTGTACGAGCAGCGCTTCGGCAAGCATCTGCCGCCGATCCGGCGCGAGGACGTCAAGGGATTCCTGCGCCGCCGCCCGGTCTGGCTGACCAAGAACCTGTCGCTCGACGCCATCCGCAGGGAAGTCGAGACAATGGAGATGCAGGCGGAGCGCTTCTACGTGAAGGCCGCCGAACAGGCCCAGGACGTCGGCGTGCGCCGCCTGCTCGGCGATCTCGCCGAAGCCGAGAAAAGTCACGAGGAGACCGCCGCAAAGCTGACGGGCGAGATCCTGAATTCCGACGTCCGCGCCGAGGAGGATCGCACCAATCGCCGCATGTTCGTGTTGCAGTACGTGCAGCCGGGCCTTGCCGGATTGATGGACGGATCGGTCTCGACGCTGGCGCCGCTGTTTGCCGCGGCCTTCGCCACCCACCAGAACTGGCAGACGTTTCTTGTGGGCCTCGCCGCATCGATCGGCGCCGGCATCAGCATGGGTTTTGCGGAGGCGCTGTCCGACGACGGATCGCTCACCGGGCGCGGCTCGCCCTGGCTGCGCGGCGTCACCTGCGGCGCGATGACCACGCTCGGCGGCCTCGGCCACACCGCGCCCTATCTGGTGCCGGATCATTGGGCCAACGCGTTCTGGATCGCAACGGCGATCGCCTGCGTCGTCGTGTTCTTCGAATTGTGGGCGATCGCCTTCATTCGCTCCCGCTATATGGACACGCCGTTCCTCCAGGCCGTATTCCAGATCGTGCTCGGCGGCGCGATCGTGCTCGCGGTGGGCGTGTTGATCGGGGCGGCGTAGTGGCCTCACATTCGCTGTCATTGCCCGCCCCTGTGCGCAATTGCGGACTAGGCGGGCGATGACGGCGAATTCCTGAACTCCTTCCGTTCCGTCTCGCCGGCACATCAATCGCGATCAAACAGTCGTTGCAGCATTCGGGCAAACTGCGCATCATCCTCCGACAACGAGAGCAGGAGAAGCGCCGTGGCCAGATCGGAATGGAGTTTCAAGAGCGCGGTCGAACTTTCGGCCGCATTGACCGCAAAGAAGGTCTCCGCGGTCGAGCTTACCCAGGATGCCATCGACCGCATCGAGCGTCACGACGGCAAGGTCAACGCGATCTGCGTGCGGGATTTTGATCGCGCCCGCAGTGCGGCACGCGAGGCGGATGTGGCGCTGGCGCGCGGCGAAAGAAAACCGCTGCTCGGAATTCCGGTGACGGTGAAAGAATCCTTCAACATCGCGGGCCTGCCCACAACTTGGGGCTGGACGCCGCAAAAGGATTTCAAGCCGACCGAGGACGCGCTGTCGATCTCCCGGGTGAAGAACGCGGGCGGCGTCATTCTCGGCAAGACCAACGTTCCCGTGGGCTTGGGGGACTGGCAGAGCTACAACGACATCTACGGCACGACGAACAATCCATACGATCTCGGCCGCACGCCCGGCGGCTCATCAGGCGGCTCGTCGGCAGCGCTGGCGGCCGGCTACGGACCGCTCTCGCTCGGATCCGACATCGGCGGCTCGCTGCGCGTGCCGGCATTCCATTGCGGCGTCTATGCGCACAAGCCGACATACAATCTCTGTCCGACGCGCGGCCATACGCCGCCGCCATTTCCTGCGGTCCCGATGGAACGCGATATGGCGGTGATCGGCCCGATGGCCCGGAGTGCGGCCGATCTGACGCTGCTGCTGGACGTGATGGCCGGTCCCGATCCGGTCGACCTCGGCATCGGATACAAGCTGGCGCTGCCGGACGCACGCCACGACAGGCTGAAGGATTTCCGCCTGCTCGTGATCGACAGCCATCCGTTGCTGCCTGCGAATTCCGACATTCGCGGCGCGATCGAGACGCTGGCAGGGCGATTGACGGGCGCCGGCGCGAGCGTCGCGCGCGAAAGCCCGCTGTTTCCGGACTTCAAGGAAGCCTCGCGCCTCTACATGCGCATGTTGATGGGCTTCCTGGGCGCGTTCTTTCCGCCGGACATTCTCGCCGGCGCGCGGGCCGGTGCGGCGCATCTCTCACCCGAGGACAAGAGCCTCGCGGCCGAGCGGCTGCGCGGCATGACCTCCAGCCATCAGGCCTGGGTGTTCGACGAAGGCGCGCGCGCCGGGCTGCGCGCGCAGTGGCGGCACTTGTTCAGGACATTCGATGCGGTGATCTGCCCGATCATGCCGACTCCCGCCTATCCGCATGATCATTCGCCGGAGCAGGAGAAGCGCCGAATCAATATCGACGGCAAGGACCATGTTTATCCGGACCAGCTTGCCTGGCCCGGCATCGCCACGCTGACGGGCTTGCCGGCCACGGCCGTTCCGCTCGGCCTGTCGAAGGACGGGCTGCCGGTCGGCGTCCAGATCATCGGCCCCTTCCTCGAAGACCGTACGCCGCTCAGGCTCGCTGAACTGATCGAGCGTGAGTTCGGCGGGTTCCAGCCGCCGCCATTATTCAATGATTAGTTCTTCCCGTCATCGCGAGCGAAGCGAAGCAATTCAGAATTTTTCGAAGTGACAGTCTGGATTGCTTCGTCGCCAGCGCAAAAATTGCTTCGCAATTTTGTCGCGGGCTCCTCGCAATGACGGAGGACGACAACGTCGCGATTCCGGGCTCGCGCGTCGCGCGCCCCGGAATGACGGAAAGGAAGCACCATGAGCCAGGACCTCGATCAACTGACCGCCCTCAACCGTGACTACGTTGCCTCCGTGCAGAACTGCGACGTCAAGCGTTTCGACGAAATCCTGGCGACGGAGTTTTATTGCTCCAATCCCGACAAGACGCTGGTCGACCGTGCCGCCTTCCTGGAGCAGACCGCGCGGCCGATCACGATCCGGAACTTGAAAGAGCGCGACGTCATCATCCGCATCATGGGCGACTTCGCCGTCATCCACGCCGCGACGAGCTACACCACGGCGGATGGCCAGCAGGCGACGGGGCGCTACACCGATTGCTGGGCAAAGCAAAATGGCAAGTGGCTCGCGGTGTCGGCACACGTGTCGCGGTGAGGCCGCACGCTGCCTTTCCCCCTCGGGCCGCAGGGCATTCGACGACTGCGATAAAGAGATCGCTAACCAAACAATCTTTTCCCGAGCAATGGGCAAACCGCTGATCTGACATTTATCCAGCTGGCAATCGTTCGCCCGTCAAAATCGCAAGTGACGAGAGGTCCCCTCAGGGCATCGATCTCGAGCATGTCACGAGGACACGCTGCGAAGCTCGGAGTGTCTCCCCGGCGAGGGTACCGCTCAAATCCGGCGAGAGTGATTGCGTGACAAACGACACAATCGAGATAGGCGCGCTCCGCGACCCCTATCATCGCGTCAATCGAGATGAGACGCGGCTCGAGAGATGGCGCACTCCGATTGCGGTAGCGGTCGGGTGCGGGCTCATGGGCATCGTGCTCCGTTACCTCGCGCGGGAACACGCGACCGCCGACGCCGCCGAGTACATCACCTGGTATACCTTCGCGCGAGATCACGGCATTGCCGGGCTGGCCGAGGCTTTCACCAACTACACGCCGTTCTACAGCTACCTTCTGCTGATCGCCGCCCGATTTGATGGGCTGGGCCAGCCGCTCTCCCTCGTGAAGATGATCTCGGCCATATTCGAGCTCGGCTGCGCGATCGTTGTGGCCCGGATGGTCTGGCGAGTTACAGGCGTTCCGTTGCGCGCATCCCTGGCCTTCTGCGCGGTGTGGCTTGCGCCGACGGTGCTCTTCAACGGCGCAATGTGGGGACAGGCCGATTCGATCTGGACCTTCTTCGCGCTGATTTCCGTGGCGATGTTCATGCGGGACCGAAACGGGGTTTTGCCATTCGCAGTGGCCTGCTCGGTGAAGGCCCAGGGCGTCTTCCTGGGGCCGTTCGTGCTGGGCATGATCCTGCGCCGCAAGATCCACGTGGCATGGCTTGCAGCCATTCCGGCAGCCTATGCGATCCTCGCCATTCCGGTTCTCGTCGCTGGCAGATCCCTGGTCTCCGTCCTCGGGATCTATCTCGGCCAGGCCAACTCATTTCATCACCTGACCATGAATGCAGCGAACATCTGGGTGTTCGCAGGAGGAACGCCGTACGCAGTCGGAGTCGCCGCCGGCCTCGTGCTCGCGGCGGCGAGCGGGCTCGCCCTATCGATCTTCATCGCACAGTCCAGGCGGACGGGGCCGGAGTTCATTCTACTGGTCGCGTGCGTATCGCTCATCCTCATGCCGTACCTGCTTCCGAAGATGCACGAGCGCTATTTCTACGGCTTCGAGCTTGCGGCGATCGCCCTGGCCTGCCTCAATCTGCGTTATCTGCCGTTCGCGGTGATTGCCCAGGTCGATGGCGTGTTATCCTACCTCGCATTCGAGAGCGAGATCGTCATGGGTCTGTTGCCGGCGGCGCTCTGCAACACCTTTCTGGTGTTCTACCTCGTGCTCGATCTCCGGCATGGCGAACGTGGATTTCGCTTTCCGAGGTTTGCCTGGCTTGGCTTCACCGTGTCGACTGCGGGATTGTTCTCCTATTTGCTGTTCGCGGGTCCCGGCCTGAACGTATCCGTCGCGTATATGCTCGTCGCCGGACTTGCCACGGCCATGACGCTGCTCCTCGTGAAGGAGCAGCGTTGCGCCTCAGCCGACAGTCCGGCCGCATCGCGTTGATTTCAATTTTCGGGCGGCGCCGGCGTCGGTTGTGCTAGCTGTCGAACACGATCACGCTGCGCAGCGTCTTGCCGGCTTTCATGTTGGCAAAGCCCTCGTTGATCTCGGACAGCTTCAATTTCGCCGAGATCCAGTCCTCCAGATGCAGCCGTCCGCGCAGGTAGAAGTCAACCAGGCGCGGCATGTCGACGCGAAAATGGTTCGAGCCCATCGAGGAGCCCTGGATCCGGCGCTCGCGCAGGAAATCGAAACCGTGCAGCTCGATCTTCTGGCCGAACGGGATCATGCCGACGATGGTGGCGGTGCCGCCGGAGGCGAGCATGCCGAATGCCTGCTCGGCGGTCTCCTTGCGGCCGAGCACCTCGAAGGAATGATGCACGCCGCCATTGGTGAGATCGCGCACCTGCTTCACGACGTCGCCGTCGGCGGGGTTGATGATGTCGGTCGCACCCAGCTTGGTCGCGAGCTGGAGTTTTGCCGGATTGGTGTCGATGGCGATGATGCGGCCGGCGCCCGCGATCTGCGCGCCGTTGATCGCGGCCATGCCGACACCGCCGCAGCCGATCACGGCCACGGTCTCGCCCGCCGTCACCTTCGCGGTATTCACCACCGCACCATAGCCGGTGATGACGCCGCAGCCGATCAGCGCGGCTAGATCGAGCGGCATTTCTTTCCGGATTTTGACGATCGCGTTCTCGTGCACCAGCATCTGTTCGGCAAAGGACGACAGATTGAGGAACTGGTGCAGCTTCTCAGGCTTGGACCACTGCATCCGGTTCGAGGCGCCCGGCAGCAACTTCACGGTGGTGTCGGTGCAGAGCACCGTGCGGCCCGTGGTGCAGTTGTCGCAGGTGCCGCAGAACACCGACAGGCAGGTGACGACGTGGTCACCCGGCTTGACGTAAGTGACATCGGAGCCGACCTGCTCGACCACGCCGGCGGACTCGTGGCCGAGCACCGCGGGCAGCGGATGCGGATAGAGCCCTTCCATGAAATGCAGGTCGGAGTGACAGAGCCCGGCGACCGTGGTGCGGATCAGGACTTCGCGCGGGCCCGGCTTCGGCAGGCTGACGTCCTCGATGACGAGCGGCTGGTTGACTTCATAGAGGACGGCGGCCTTCATCGAGCACTCCCTGTCGCGTTTCTTGGTTTGATCGTGGCGTGCAGCCTACGCTGCCAGAACCAGTTCGCCAACCTCGCTCATGCCGGCTGAGCTGTCGCCAAGCAGCAGCGCGGCGATCCTGGCCTGCGCGGCATTTTCCGTGAGCCGGAACGGATCGCTCGGTGCCACCCGATGGTCGATCACCAGCCGCGACAACAGCAGCCGGCGCGCATCGCCGCGCATCTCGTGGATGCGATGTGCCTCCCAGGCGAGAGCGACGGCGCTGGCGACATGATAGAGCAGGCTCGTCGCACGACGCGCATCGGCCTCGTTCTCGGATGTCGCCGCAACCTCGCGCGCAAAACCCACGGCACGATCGACGAAGCCGCGCAGCTTGTCGCGCCAAGCCTGGGGCACGGATGCACTGTCGTCGAGCCGGGCATGCAGATCGGCTGCCAGCGCAGATTCCGCGCCGTGGCGGCCGACTGCGCGCCTGAGCGCATCGATCGCGACGATGTTGCCGGTGCCTTCCCAGACCGACCCGAGATGCGCGTCGCGCAGCAGGCGAGGCGTCGCGAATTCCTCGATATAGCCGATGCCGCCGCGCATCTCGAGCGCATCGCCGCAGACCTTTCGCGCATCGCGCGTGGCGCGGAATTTCAGCGTCGGGGTGAGGATGCGCAGCAGCGCAGCCGCATCCTGGCTGCCGGCCTCGGCACGGTCGAGCGCATCTGCCGTGAGGAAGCTCATCGACAGCGCCTGCTCGACCGGCAGCATGATCTTCAGCATCTGGCGCCGGCCGAGCGGCAGGTCGATGATGCGCTGGCCGAACACGACGCGGTTTGTCGCGACCGTCATCGCATCATGATAGGCGCGGCGCATCAGCGCGGTGGATTTGACGCCGTTGGAGAGCCGCGACGAATTCACCATCTCGGCCATTTGCACGAAGCCGCGGTCGAGCTTGCCGACCGCGTAGGCGATGGCGCCTTCGAGCTTGATCTCGCCGGAGGCCATCGAGCGGGTGCCGAGCTTGTCCTTGAGACGCACGATCCGGTAGTGGTTCTGCGCGCCGTCGTCGAGGAAGCGCGGCATCAGGAACAGGCCGACGCCGCGCGTGCCGGGGCCAGCGCCCTCGGGGCGCGCCAACAGCATCACGACCTCAGCGTCGGCATTCGAGCAGAACCATTTTTCGCCGTAGAGACGCCAATGATCGCCTTCCTGCACGGCGCGCGTGGTCAGCGTGCCGACGTCGGAGCCCCCCTCCTTCTCGGTCATGAACTGGCCGCCCTGCGTCAGCTTGCCCATGTCGGTCTGGGTCAGACCGTCCAGATATTTCGCCTTCAGCGCCTCATCGCCGAAATTCGCCAGCAGCTTGGCGCAGCCGTCGGTGACGTTGATCGGGCACCCCATGCCGAATTCGGTCTGGTTGAACAGGAAGGTGAAGGCGTGCTTGGCGACGACAGGATATTTGTCCGGCCAGCCCATGATGCCCTTGCGGATCGAGAGCGCATGGATGCCGAACTCGCCGAACGCCGCGTTCTCCAGTTCGCGATAAGCCGGGTGATATTCGATCCACTGCACGTCGCGGCCGAACTTGTCGCGCTGGTGCAGCACCGGCGTATGACGGTCGGCGAGCCGCGCGCAGTCGTCGAGCCGGCCTCCGGCGAGTTCGCCGAGGCGATCGAGATGCGGCTCGATATGACGGAACAGATTTTCCGGCAGATGGATACGCAGCAGGTCGGTCAGCGCGGGATCGGCGCGGTAGAAATTCATGCCCGTGGTGTCGGGCGCCAGCAGGCCGGACTGCTCGGCCGCGACATTCCTTGGCTGCGCTGGGGCCGGCTTATGCATGATCGTCCTCTTCGTTTCGGCAACCTGCGGACATTCCGCGCCACTTTAGCGCTTGCCGCTTGGGATGATGTCGATCATGCTCCAGTCGCGGGGTGCGATAAAGCCGCAAATCGTCAGGGAGGCATGATCACCGTGAAGGAGCAATTCGCTCTGCGGAATTGTGATCGCGCCGGCTGGCTGTTCGCAAAAGCCATGCATAGATCAGGAGCTTCCTGCTTCCGAGAGACCACACCATGGAACATCCGAAATACAAGATCGCCCTTATCGTCGGCGCCGGCGAAGGCCTGAGCGCTTCGCTGGCGCGCTTGCTGGCTGCGCAAGGCATTCGCGTCGCGCTCGCCGCGCGCAAGATCGAGAAGCTGGGCGCGCTCTGCAGCGAGACCGGCGCCAAGGCCTATGCCTGCAACGCGACCGAGCCCGACGAGGTGGAGCGCCTGTTCGGCCTCGTCGAGCGCGAGATCGGCACGCCCGACCTCGTCGTCTACAACGCCAGCGGCCGCACCCGCGGGCCGTTCGTCGATCTCGTTCCGGCCGATGTGGCGCAGGCGATCGCGATCAGCGCCTATGGCGGCTTCCTGGTGGCGCAGCAGGCGGCAAAACGCATGCTGCCGAACAAGCACGGCGCGATCCTGTTCACCGGCGCCTCGGCCAGCGTCAAGGGATATGCGCAGTCGGCTTCCTTCGCGATGGGCAAGTTCGCGCTGCGCGGCCTCGCGCAGAGCCTGGCGCGCGAATTGTCGCCGCAAGGCATTCATGTCGCGCATTTCGTGATCGACGGCGGCATCCGCAGCGCGGCGCGGACGGAAGCCGAGGACAAGCCGGATTCGATGCTCGATCCCGACGCGATCGCGCAGAGCTATTGGAACGTGTTGCAGCAGCCGCGCAGCGCCTGGAGCTGGGAGCTCGAGCTGCGGCCCTGGGTGGAGAAGTTTTGAGGCCTGACTGCCGTAGGGTGGGTTAGCCGAAGGCGTAACCCACCTCTTTATTCACCGCGTGTCTGAAAAGAGGTGGTTACGCTGAGCGGTCTGCGCTAGGCGCAGTCCGCTCAGCTAACCCACCCTACGAGAGCCAAACAAGAACAGGGAGGATCAATGACCACCGAAACCGTCATCGACACCGGCACCAATGAACTCCTCTGCGTCATCCGCGACCGCGTCGCGGTGATCACGCTGAACCGGCCGGAGGCGCGTAATTCGCTGTCGGACACGCTGACGCCGGCGCTGCGCACGATGATCCGGACCTGCGGCGAGAATCCCGATGTCGGCGCGCTCTTGCTCACCGGCGCCGGCGAAGCGTTCTGCGCCGGCGGCAACGTCAAGGGCATGGGTGCGCATCGCGACCCGAAGAAGCTCGAAATGTCGTTCGACGACAAGGTCGCCGATCTGCAGGAACGGCAACGGCTGCTCACCGGCGCGCTCGTGTCGGTGCGCAAGCCGACCATCGCCGCCCTCCCCGGCCCCGCGGTCGGCGCCGGGCTTGCCATCGCGATGGCCTGCGACATCCGCATCGCCGCGCAATCGGCCTTCGTCGCCACCGGCTATGCCCGCATCGCGCTCTCCGGCGATTACGGCATCGCCTGGCTGCTCACCCGTCTCGTCGGCACCGCGCGAGCCCGCGAGCTGATGTTCACCGGCGACCGCGTCGATGCGGTGCGGGCCGAAGCGATCGGCCTCGTCAACCGCGTCGTGCCCGATGACAGGCTGCAAGCCGAAGCCTTCGCGCTGGCCAAGTCGCTCGCCGAAGGCCCGCGCCTGGCGCTGCGCTACATGAAGGACAATCTCGACGAAGCCGTGCTGTTCGATTTCGAAACCGCGCGCGACCATGAGGCCGAACGGCTGGTGCGCCTGACCACGACCGCGGATCACAAGGAGGCCGTGCAGGCCTTCATCGAAAAGCGCAAGGCGGTGTTCACGGGAAAATAGGCACTCGCTTTGCAACAGGCGGTCGAGGCGGGTAACCGGCTGTCATTCCGGGGCGATGCGCAGCATCGAGCCCGGAATCCATCTGGCCGCAAGACACGTCGTGAAATGGATTCCGGGTTCGCGCTACGCGCGCCCCGGAATGACGATGTGGAGAGAGTCTTCGCCCGGACCGCAACCGGGCAAAAAAAAGCCCGGCCCTGGTTCACCCAGAGCCGGGCTTGCAGTGGTGTCAAACCGAGGCTGAGGGGCTTTCGGCCTGACGGGAAAGGGCGGCGAGGCGCCAGCTTGCGCAGGGAATGTCTTTCGGCGCGATCGCGATCTCCTTGTCGAAGCGCACCAGCTTCCAGTCGTCGGGATGATTGACGAAGGCGAAACCGGATTTACGCGCGAGCGAGACCATGGTCTCGTTGGAGCGCAGCGTGTCGCCGAACATGTGCTCGGCGCCGAGCGCAGCCGCGCGGCATTCGAGATTCTTCATCAGCGCGGTGGCGATGCCGTGGCCCTGCCAGCGGTCATGGACCGACAGGCCGAATTCGAGCGTCGCGGTTTCGGCGTGCAGTGCATAGCGCGCCTCGGCGACGATGGTGTCGAAGCCGTCGACCATCATGGTCGCAACCACGGAGAAACGTTCGCGCTCGCCGACCTGAAGGAAGTCATGCAGCAGCCCTTTCGGCAGCTCACTGATGGCGCCGAAGAAGCGGTTGTAGCGGGAGCGGGTCGAGAGCGAACGGAAATAGTGCTGCAGCTCGTCGGTGTCGCGCGGCTCGACAAAACGGACGTTGAGCGCCGTGGCATCGCGGGTGCGCAGCGTGTCCGAATATTGCTTGAGGTCTTCGAGGCGGAGAGTGCTCATGATACGAGCCCTTCACAAAAGGGACCGCCGGCGCCCCCACAGTCAGGCGGCGCCGGCCTGGCGGCCAATCAGGCCCGCCAGAAGGGTTTGTCAGCCTCGTAGGCAATGTCGGTCCAGGACAGTCCGACGTCCTGAAGATCACGCGCGGTCCATTGGGTGAGCTCGCGCCTGTTGCGATAGCGCTCGTGCCAGACGTGAAGGGTCTCGCCGATCTGCTGGATCAAGCCGGGCGCATGATGATTTGTCATCGAATTGTGGGTCAAGGTAGACATTTTAAGCTCCTGGAGCTAACTTGACCGCTAATATCGGCTTCCTAGTGCAGTGCGACAAACGACAATTTGTACCTTTTCGCATGAAATAACGTCATGTATCCTGCTGCCAAATGACTGCCAGATTGCCGTCCCTGAACGGATTGCGGGCGTTCGAAGCCGCCGCGCGCCATCTCAGCTTCACGCTGGCGGCAAGCGAGCTGAACGTGACGCAGACCGCGATCAGCCATCAGATCCGCAGGCTCGAGGAGGAGCTCGGCATCCGCCTGTTCATCCGGCAGAACCGTGCGCTGGCTCTGACCCCGGAGGCGCGGGACTATCTGCCGGGCGTCCGCGCTGCCTTCAACGACCTCCGGCTTGCGACCGACCGGTTGCTGCGCAAGGACGACGACAAGGTGCTGACGGTCTCGACGCTGGCCTCGCTCGCCGCAAAATGGCTGTTGCCGCGGCTGACGGATTTCCAGGAGCAGCATCCCGGCATCGACGTTCGTATCACCACCTCGACCAGCTTCGTCGACTTCCAGCGCGACAATGTCGATGCCGCGATCCGCTACGGCCGCGGCCAGTGGCCGGGCCTGCGCGCCGACTGGCTGATGGCGGATGAGCTGTTTCCGGTGTGCAGTCCGTCGCTATTGCGTGGCGACAAGCCACTGCGCCGGCCCGAAGATCTGGGAAACCATCCGCTGCTGCACACCTCGAGCGCCAACAGCGACGATTGGCGGCTTTGGCTGACCGCGGCGGGCCTGCCGGCCGACATTGCGAGGCACCCCGGCATCACCTTCGACATGATCTTCATGACCATCCAGGCCGCGATCGACGGCATCGGCGTGGCGATGGGACGGACCTCCTACGTCCAGGACGACATCGCCAAGGGCCGCCTCGTGGTGCCCTTCAAGATCGCGCTGCCGGCCGACGCCGGCTTCTACCTGGTCGCGCCCGAGGGGCGCCGCGAAGCGCCGAAGCTGACCGCATTCCGCCAATGGATGCTCGCTGCGACGCAAAATAAAGCCTGAAAAATCATCAGCTTCCTCCCAAAAACGGATTGACTCGGCCCGCCTTGCGCGGGAAGAGGCGTGGCAGATTGTCGCAGTCTCTGTCGCCTTGCCGTGGGATGATTTCCCGGTCCGGCCAGACCTTTCCAAGGGGAGCAACGCCATGGCTGGACCAGCCGCATCGACCAATCCACCCGCGATCAAATCGCGCATCGGCGCCATCCTGCGCGCCACGTCAGGCAATTTTCTCGAACAGTTCGACTTCTTCCTGTTCGGCTTCTATGCGGCCGCGATCGGCAAGGCGTTCTTTCCCTCCTCTGATGAGACCGCATCGCTGCTCAACACCTTCGGCGTGTTCTGGCTCGGCGCCTTGATGCGGCCAGTCGGCGCGATCGTGCTAGGGGCTTACATCGACCGCATCGGCCGCCGCCAGGGCCTGATCGTCACCCTCGCCATCATGGCCTTCGGCACCGTCGTCATCGCATTCTGCCCGAGCTATGCGACCATCGGCATCGCCGCGCCCATCATCGTGCTGGTCGGACGTTTGCTGCAGGGCTTCTCCGCCGGCGTCGAGCTCGGCGGCGTGTCGGTCTATCTCTCGGAGATCTCCACGCCCGGCAATCGCGGCTTCTACACCTCGTTCCAGTCGTCGAGCCAGCAGGTCGCGATCTTCGTCGCCTCGATCCTCGGTTACATCCTCTCGGAGGTGATGCCGGCCGACACCGTCGCCGACTGGGGCTGGCGCATTCCCTTCTTCGTCGGCTGCCTGATCATTCCCCTGATCTTTGTCCTGCGGCGGACGCTGGAGGAGACGCCGGCCTTCCTCGCCATGAAGAAGCATCCGACGGCCAGCGAGGTGTTCGCCTCCGCGCTCGCCAACTGGCGCATCGTCATCCTCGGCATGATGATCGCGATCCTGACCACGACCACGTTCTACTTCGTCACCGTGTACACGCCGACCTTCGGCAAGACGGTGCTGAAGCTGTCGACGCAGGACGCGCTGCTGGTCACGCTGCTCGTCGCTGTCACCAACTTCTTCTGGAACCCGGTCGGCGGCGCGCTCTCCGACCGCATCGGCCGCAAGCCTGTGCTGCTCACCATCGCCGGCCTGTCACTCGTCACCGCCTACCCGGCACTGCACTGGCTGGTGGCGGCGCCGAGCTTCGGCAAGCTGCTCGCGGTCGAGATGATGTTCTCGTTCTATTTCGGCGTCTACAGCGGCACTATGCTCGGCGCGCTGGTCGAGATCGTGCCGGCGGATGTGCGCACCACCTGCTTCTCGCTCGCCTTCGCGCTCGCCGCCGCCCTGTTCGGCACCTTCACGCCGTTCGCCTCGACCCTGCTGATCGAGCATACCGGCGACAAGGCCTCGCCCGGCTTCTGGCTGATGCTCGCTGCGCTGCTTGGAATCATCGCGGCCTCGACGGTGTATCGCGGCGGCGGCAAGGCGGTGCCGACATATGATGCGGTGCCGGAGCCGGTTGCGGGGCACTAACCGTCATTCCGGGGCGCCTCGAAGAGGCGAGCCCGGAATCCATTTCGCTCAGCATTCCCGTCGCACGATGGATTCCGGGCTCAGCCCTTCGGGCTGCCCCGGAATGACCAACTGGCTACAGCTCCACCACCACGTAATCGCTCTCGACGCTCACCGGGATCGTCTCCGCGACATACGGCCCCTTCACGACGCTCGCACCCGGCTCGACATGGGCCGGGTAGGCCTTCACGCGGAAGCGGCGGGGATCGCAATAGGACTGACCGGTGCGGATGTCGAACTCCCAGCCGTGCCAGGGGCAGCGGATGATCTCGCCGAGTTTTGTATACTCGATCTCGCCGGGCTCCTTCGACTGCGCGAGACCGATCAGCGGGCCCTCGCACAGCGCCGCGCCCTGATGCGGGCAACGGTTCATCAGACCGAAATATTCACCCTTGATGTTGAAGACCGCGATCGGCCGCCCGTCGATCTCCAGAAATTTTCGCGTCCCCGGCGGCAGTTCGTCGACCGGCGCGATCACATGCCGCGCCATCAACCAATCCCGTACAGCGCGCGCGCATTGCCGAGGTAGAACGCCTCGCGATTGGCCTCGCTGACACCCGCCGGCAACACGCGCGACGGCTCGTCGTAATCCCAATGCGGATAGTCGGTCGCAAACAACAGGCGATCCCAGCCGATCCAGTTGATGACGTCGAACAGATCCTCGCGGCTTTCAGGATCCTCCATCGGCTGCGTCGTCCACCACACCTGCTCGCGAATATACTCCGACGGCGGCCGCTTCACATGCGGCACCTCGCTGCGCAGGCGCTGCCAGGTCTTGTCGAGCCGCCAGGCCAGCGACGGCGCCCAGCCGAAGCCGGCCTCGATCATCACCATCTTCAGTTTCGGGAAGCGCTCGAACACGCCTTCCAAAACAAGACTCGCTAGCGCCGATTGCTGGCATTGCGAGTGACCCACCATCTCCTCGATGTAATAGGACGGCCAGCCCGACGGCGTGATCGGATTGCCGCCGAAGCCGAAGGCGTGGACGCCGACGGGAAGGCCGGCTTCCTCCGCGGCCTGGTAGATCGGCCAGTAACGGCGCTGGCCGAGCGGCTCGACATTGCGGCTGAGCAGCAGCACCTGCACGAAGTTCTTGTCGCCGGCGCGCTCGCGGATTTCGGCGGCGGCCGACAGCCCGTCCTCATTGCCGACGACGATCGAGGCTTTCAGCCGCTTGTCCTTGCTGGTCCATTTGTCGATCTGCCAGTCGTTGATCGCCGAACACAAAGCGGCCGAGAGTTCGTGATTGCGGATGCCCTGCCCGGTGTTGAGCGGATTGAGCACACCCAGCTGCACGTTGTTGGGATCGAGCAGTTGCTTCTGCATGAAGGACAGCGAGGAGCCCTGCGGGCCGCCTTCAGGCGGATAGGCATCGCGGCGCGAGGCGTTGGGCTGGGCCTTCGGATAGGGCGGGCCTTCCATCATGCCCTGATAGGCATGGACGCCGTAGACTTCGAGATGATGCTGCCAGCGTTTGGCGAGATAGGGATAAAGCTCGGTGCGGGTGGCGCGTGCCGGATGGATGTCGCAGTCCGCGATCGCGGTTTTGACGGTCAGTGGGGAAGCGGCTTCTTGGCTCTCGCGGAATTGGATATTCATCGCCTTGCCTCCTTTGGCAGCGGGCTCACGTCAGGCGGGGATAGGTCGCATGTGGATTTTCGATCATGATCTTGCGCACGAGATCGGGGGTGAGACCTTCGGGCAGCGCGTCCTGGCCCTCGAACTGCCAGTGCGGATAGTCCGTGGAGAATAGGACCAATTCGTCGGACTGCATATGATCAAACAGGCGAATTAATGTCGCCTCGTCTGGCGGCGCATCAAATGGCTGTAAGGAGAAGCGGATGTTGCTGCGCACAATATCCAGCGGCGCGCGATCAACCCACGGCGTCTCCATCCGCACCCCGCGCCAGAACTTGTGCAGGCGCCAGAGATAGGGAGAGATCCAGGAGACGCCGGATTCCAGCATCACCATTTTCAGGCGCGGATATTTGGCGAACACGCCCTCGACGATCAGGCTGGTGAGCTGGGTCTGGAACGCCTGGGCCTGCCCGACATAGTCCTCGATGTGATAGGAACCCCATCCCACTGCGGTCGGCGGATTGTGATAGGCGGAACCCGCGTGAATGCCGACCGGGAGTTCCAGCCGTTCCGCGGCTTCATAGATCGGCCACAGCGCGCGCTTGCCGAGCGGCGTGTCGCCCATCACAAGCATCAGGACCTGGACGAAGCGCTTATCGTGCGCGCAGCGCTCGATTTCTGCCACGGCCTTCTCGACGCTTTGCGTCGGGATCACGATCGAGCCGCGCAGCCTCTTGTCGCGATCGAGCCACTCCTTCACCAGCCAGTCGTTCAGCGCGCGGCAGAAGGCGGCCTGCAAATCTTCCGAAAACACCATCTGCACGCCGTAGAGCGGATTGCAGATGGCGTAGCTGAGCTGAAACGGATCGAGCACATGGCGCTGCATGTCGTCGAGGCTCTCGCCCGGCTTGCCGCTCTCGGGGCGCCAGTCGGGCCGCGCCGTAATCGGCGAACTCGGCGGATAGGATTGCGGGATGAGGTCGACCATGCCGCGCGTCGTCACCTGATCGCGCCAATAGTCGTTCAGGTGGGGCAGCAGGCTGGTCAGATGCGGCACGGCCGGATGCACGTCGCAATCCACCCCGCCGGCGATCAGGGACGCCATGACGTCTCCCTTCTCACGTTTCCTCGCATGTCTCTTCTTGTACCCGCCATTCAAGCAGGCCTGCCCGTCGCCCGCAACTCAGCCAAGCGTCCTGTCATATGCTAGGAAGGCCGAGCTCGGTTGCGAAGAGATAAGGGGTTAGGGATGAAAGAGCTCGTCGGCATTGCGGAACAGGTCGCAGCGAAGCTGATCGCGCGCAAACAGACCATCGCCGTGGCAGAATCCTCAACCGGCGGCCTGATCGCGGC
This sequence comes from Bradyrhizobium sp. CCBAU 65884, assembly GCF_028128835.1. Classification (NCBI taxonomy): domain Bacteria; kingdom Pseudomonadati; phylum Pseudomonadota; class Alphaproteobacteria; order Hyphomicrobiales; family Nitrobacteraceae; genus Bradyrhizobium; species Bradyrhizobium sp. CCBAU 65884. Next base: position 46,201 of record NZ_LBJU01000125.1, read on the forward strand.
CAGCCTGCTCGCGGTGCCCGGCGCGTCCGCCTATTTCCTCGGCGGCGCGGTGGTCTACACCCGCGATGCCAGGCGCGTGCTGATGGATATTTCGGACGAAGGAATGAAGGGCTTTCGTTCCTCGTCGCAGCCCTACGCGCAGCTGCTGGCCGAGCAGATGCGAACGCGCTTCAACAGCGACTGGGGCCTGTCCGAGACCGGAGCAGCCGGCCCAACCGGCAACCGCTACGGCGACGCCGCCGGCCATAGCTGCATGGCGGTTGCGGGTCCTGTGTCAGAGGTGATGACGCTGGAGACCGGCAGCAACGACCGGTTCGGCAACATGCAAATGTTTGCTGCGACGGCGCTGAAGCTGTTGTTGAGGAAGCTGGAGGGGTGAGCTACTTCTCGAATGAGTGGGGGTAGTCTCGCCGCAAATACCGCTGTCATGCCCCACGAAAGCGGGGGCATCCAGTACGCCGCGGCCTATCGATTCAATCACAACTGTCTCGCAGTACTGCATCGCCCGCGAAGCGGGCGATGACGCCGGATTATGTGGCATCACCGCCCCAGATGCCTCATGAAGATCCGGACCACATATCCCTGGAATCGCGGTGCTTCGTCGTAGAGATCTGACGCGATCCGCTCGATGGTCTCACGCAACGACAGGAACTGCGCCTGCCGCGCGCTGCTTTCGGTCCCCTGCATGCCCGCGAGTTCGTCCATCGCGGCGTCGCTGATCTGGCACTGCACGACCTCGTCGCCGCTCAGCATGGTGAAGCGAAAGGCCAGCCGTTCGAGGTCATGGCCAATGATCTTGTCGCGCGTCAGCGGCATCCAATTGTCCCGTCGCGCCCCCGAACGGGACAATGCTGAAAATCTGACGCCTTGTCACTATCCGCGCCGAAGGACGTGGCGGTCATCCGACGCCCATCAGCAGCGCGGCCGACGAACCGGCTGCTCTCCAGCTTCAGTAGACGAGCGCCGTGCCGGTCGGCCTGTCGAGCGCCGCGGCCAGCGACCGATACTCCTCACAACCGGTCCCGCAGATGGAGGCAATCCGGCTCAAATGATAGAGCGCCTGCTCGCGATTACCCCGCTCGAGCTGCCACAGCCCGTAATATTGCCACGTCAGCACGTGGTTCGGATCCGCCTTCAATGCGCGCTCATACCAGACCTGCGACTGCTCGTAGTCGCCGAGCTTGCGATAGGAGTAGCCGATGAGGTTGGCGACGTTCGGATGGTCGTCATGGCCGAGCGACTTCAATTGCGCGATCGCGGCCGCATAGTCGTTGCGCTCGTAGATCGTGTCATAGGCCACGCGGTAGCCCGCCGCGAATGCGGGATCGCCGATGCCGGACTGATTGTTCGGCTTCTTGCCTTTCTGGGTTGCCTTGGCGCCCGGACGCTTCGGATAGGTCGGCTGCGGTTTCTGATCCGAATAGGCGCCGGCGTACGGATCCGTGGAGCTGGCGCTGCCCCCGCCTCCTCCACCCCCGCCTCCGCCCGCGGCAAAGGCCGGCGAGCACAATAGGGCTGCCGCGAACGTACCCAACACGACGCGCCTGATCATCGCTGCGATCATGTCTGCCTCCTCAGTGTTTCAAGCGGCCCCGGACCAATTGATAACCCTGCCTCGGCGGCAATATTCCAGGACGCTGCGCTCACGGAGGCGTCAGCATGCGTACGACAGTTCCGGTGTCCTTTACTGGAAGGCCACCTCGGCAAAGCTGCGCAGCTTTCGCGAATGCAGGCGCTCCGATTCCTGCTGCTTGAGCCGTTCCAGCGCCTTCAGGCCGATCTCGAGATGCTGGCCGACGCGGCGGCGATAGAATTCGCTGGCCATGCCCGCGAGCTTGATCTCGCCGTGCAGCGGCTTGTCGGAGACGCACAGCAGCGTGCCGTAGGGAACGCGGAAGCGATAGCCGTTGGCGGCGATCGCGGCCGATTCCATGTCGAGCGCGACCGCGCGCGACTGCGACATACGCCGGATCACCTCAGGCCCGGAGATCTCCCAATTGCGGTTGTCGACGCTCGCGACGGTTCCAGTGCGCATCAGGCGCTTGAGCTCGAAACCTTCGAGCCCCGTGACGTCCTCGACCGCCTCCTCGAGCGCGACCTGCATCTCGGCCAGCGCGGGGATCGGGACCCACAATGGCAGCTCGCGATCGAGCACGTGGTCTTCGCGCACATAGCCGTGCGCGAGCACGTAATCGCCGAGGCGCTGCGTGTTGCGCAGGCCCGCGCAATGGCCGAGCATCAGCCAGGCATGCGGGCGCAGCACCGCGACATGGTCGGTGACGTTGCGCGCGTTGGACGGACCGGTACCGATGTTGATCAGCGTGATGCCGCGATAGCCTGATGCGACCAGGTGGAAGGCCGGCATCTGCGGCATGCGCGCCGGCGCAACGCCGCTGATTGCGCCGGCGCTGCGCGTGATGACGTTGCCCGGCGCGACGAAGGCGTCAAGGCCAGCCTCACTCGACTGGAGCCGCTGCTGACAGAGCTGCGCGAAGGCGTCGACATAGAACTGGTAGTTGGTGAAAATGACAAAATTCTGGAAATGCTCGGGGTCGGTGCCGGTGTAGTGATAGAGCCGGCGCAGCGAGTAATCGACACGGGCGGCGCGGAACAGCGACAGCGGCTCGGGTGCGCCCGGCTGAAGCTCGAAGGTGCCGTCGGCAATCGAATCGTCCATGGTGGCGAGATCGGGCACGTCGAACGCGTCGCGCAGCGATCGCGCGACAGAGGAGTTCTCGCTCGTCGTGATCGCAGCTTCGATGTTGATGTCGCGGCGATAGGCGAAGTGGATCGGGATCGGCTCGGCAGACTCGCCGATCTCGACGGGCACGCCGTGATTCTGGATCAAGAGGCCGATCTGCTCGATAAGGTAGCTCCGGAACAGATCCGGACGCGTCACGCTGGTTTCATGGACGCCGGGCCCGGCGACGAAGCCGTAGGCGAGACGGGAATCCAGCCGCGCATGCGTCGCGGTGGTGAGGCGGACGAAGGGATAATAGGCTCGCACCCGCGTCGTGATCGCTTCGCCGCCGACATAGGCCTCGAACCGGTCGCGCAGAAATTTTGTGTTGCGCTCGTAGATTTCTTCGAGCCGCGCGGCCGCGAGTGTGGCGTCGGAGAAGGATTCGGTGGCGATGGAGGATGGGGATTGCATGGTCGACCGCCGAGTTGATGGGCTTGAGTCGAACTATAGCAAAGAAGTCAGTGCCGTAGGGTGGGCAAAGCGGAGCGTGCCCACCAATATGCCCGTCGTGTAAGAGACGGTGGGCACCGCGCATCGCGCCTTTGCCCACCCGACGAGACCGACAGCGAGAAACACGGTGCCGTGGGGCGGGTTAGCGCAGCGTAACCCGCCACTTCTGCTTCCGCGGATAGAGAAGCGGTGGGTTACGGCTTCGCCTAACCCGCCCTACGAGATCACGACGCGCTTTCGCCCGTCACTTCTCCCGGAACGCCCGCATCAGCTGGTCGTGCAGCGGCTTCATCAGATAGGATAGCATGGTGCGGTCGCCGGTCTGGACGAAGGCTTCCACGGGCATGCCGGGAATCATCTTGACGTCGCCGAGACGGGCGATCTCTGCGGCCGGCATCGAGACGCGGATGGTGTAGTAGCTCTGGCCGGTGCGCTGGTCGGTGGTGACGTCGGGCGAGACGCGGCTGACGAGGCCGTTGAGCTCCGGCGTGGTGCGCTGATTGAAGGCGGAGAGGCGCAACAGCGTCTTCTGGCCGATCTGCAGCTTGTCGATGTCGACCGGATTGACCTTTGCCTCGACCTGGAGATCGTCGGCCTGCGGCACGATCAGCATGAGAGCGTCGCCGGCGGTGATGACGCCGCCGACCGTGTGCACCGTGGATTGCAGCACCATGCCGTCCTGCGGCGCGCGGATGTCGATGCGGCGAAGCTGGTCTTCGGCGGCGACCTTGCGCTCGATCAGCTCGCCGATCTTGTCGTTGGTCTCGCGCAGATCCTTGGAGACCTCGCTCACCACGTCCTTGTCGACCTGGATGATCTGGAGCTCGGTCTCCGTGATCTTGCCCTTGGCCTGGGCGCGCGAAGCGATGTACTGCGCGCGTTCGCCGTTGAGACGGGCCGAGTCGCGTTCGAGCTGGGTCAGACGCGAGATCTGCACCAGACGCTTGTCGTAAAGCTCGCGCACGCCGGTGAGCTCGTTCTGCACCAGCGCGATCTCCTGATCCTTGGCCTTCTCCTGGGCGCTGAGCCCCGCGATCTCCTCGTTGAGCTGCGTGATGCGCTCGCGCAGCTGGGCCTTCTGTCCGGTGCGGCCGTTGACGCGGACGTCGAACAGCTTGGTTTCGGCGGAGAGCAGCAGCTTGACGTCGGGATCCCCAGCGCGCTCGATCAGGGCCTGCGGAAATTCGATCCTGTCGACCCCGCGCTGCTCGGCCTGCAGGCGCGCCGCACGCGCCTGCGCGGCGTCGAGATTCTTGGTGACGATGGCAAGGTTGGCCTTGGTGACGGTATCGTCGAGCCGCACCACGATATCGCCGGCCTTGACCAGGTCGCCGTCGCGGGCGCGCACCTCGCCGACCACGCCGCCGGTCGGATGCTGCACCTTCTTGACGTTGGATTCGACCACGATCTGGCCCGGCGCGATCAGCGCGCCCGAGATCAGCACGGTCGAGGCCCAGCCGCCGAGACCGACGACAAGCACCAGCACGATCACGAAGCCGAGGATCAGGTGAAACTTGATGGATTCGCGTACGGTCTTGTTCGCGGCAGGCTTCGGGCCGCCGATGGCCATCGTGCTCATGGCTTTGTGCTCATGGTTTGGCCACTCCACCTTCGCTGACGATCTTGATCGGGGCCGGCGGCGTCACGCGCGGCTGCAGTACCTGGGCGAGCACCTGCTCCTTTGGGCCGAAAGCCTGCATGCGGCCATCACGCAGCACCAGGACCTGGTCGACCGCCTCGACGCCGATCGGGCGGTGCGCCACCACGACCACGATGGCGCCGCGCTCGCGAGCGGCGCGGACGGCGCGGGTCAGTGCCTCGTCGCCTTCGGTGTCGAGATTGGAGTTGGGCTCGTCGAGCACGATCAGGAAGGGGTTGCCATAGAGCGCGCGCGCCAGCGCCACGCGCTGCGCCTGGCCGGCGGAAAGCGCCGTGCCCTGCTCGCCGACTTGCGTGTTGTAGCCCTCGCGCATCTTGATGATCATCTCGTGCACGCCGGCTTCTTTCGCAGCCGCGATGATGCCCTCGGACGTCGCCTCGGGATCGAACCGGCTGATGTTCTGGGCGATGGTGCCGCCGAACAATTCGACGTCCTGCGGCAGATAGCCGATGTGCCGGCCAAGCATGTCGGACGACCATTGGTCGAGCGCTGCGCCGTCGAGCCGCACCTTGCCGCGCACCGGCTGCCAGACCCCGACCAGCGCGCGGATGAGCGACGACTTGCCGGAACCGCTCGGGCCGATCACGCCGAGGCCGTTGCCCGCGGCGAGCGCGAAGGTGATGTCCTGCACGATGAGGCGCTGGTCGCCGGGCGGCACCATGGCGACGCCTTCGACCGAGAGCCGGCTCGTGGGCGCCTGCAACTGGGTCGGCATCGTCTGCGCCGGCATCTGCTCCAGCAGGCGCGTGAGGCGGTGCCAGCTCTGGCGTGCCGCGACGAAGGATTTCCAGTGCGCAATGGCGAGATCGACCGGCGCAAGCGCGCGGGCGGAGAGGATCGAGCCGGCGATGATGATGCCGGCGGTCGCCTCCTGGTGGATGACGAGATAGGCGCCGACCGCCAGCACGGCCGATTGCAGCATCATGCGCAGCACCTTTGCGACCGCGCCGAGACCGCCGGCGACGTCGCTCGCGCGCTGATTGCCGGCGAGATATTTTTCGTTGGTCTCGCTCCAGCGCTGGTTCATCCGGCCGGCCATGCCCATCGCCACCATGACTTCGGCGTTGCGGCGGCTGGCCTGGGCGAGATCGTTGCGCTGGGCGGCAAGCCCCATCGCCTCGCGCGCCGGCTGGCGGGACATGAACTCGGTGACCAGCGTCAGCCCGACCAGGATGATGGCGCCGACCAGCGCGGTGACGCCGATCATGACGTGGAAGGCGAAGCAGATGGCGAGATAGAGCGGCAGCCAGGGCAGGTCGAAGAATGCGCTCGGGCCCATTCCGCCGAGAAAGGAGCGGACATTGTCGAGGTCGCGTAGCGGCTGGAGGCCTTCGTTGCGGCTGCCGACCAGAAGCGGCAGGCGCACGATGGTGTCGAACACGCGCTTGTTGAGGGCTTCATCGAGCGCGGTGCCGATCCGCCCCAGGATCCGGTTGCGGATCATGTCGAGCACACCCTGCGCCATGTAGAGGAAGCTGGCGAGGATGATCAGGCCGACCAGGGTCGGGACGCTGCGGCTCGGCAGCACCCGGTCGTAAACCTCCAGCATGAATATCGACCCGGTCAGATAGAGCAGGTTGATCATGCAGCTCATCAAGCCGACGCCGATGAACGCCGTGCGACAAGCGCGTAAGGCGTCACCGAGCTCTGAACGGCGGACGCCAGGACCGGCTGCCATCAGTCTGATCTCTTTCAGGTGGGGGCCAAGGCCCCTGATTTCACGAGCAATTCAGGGTACTCGCCCCGGATTAACATCATGTTCGCCCTGCGTCCAACGCAGCCGGGTTCATCCAAAACCCTGATGGCCCACATCTACCCCTGATGGCCCCGCACGCAAGTCCGGTATTTCACAGTCTCTGCGGCTTTTTGGTGCAGTGGCCGCCGCCCCTTTCCGGTCCTGGAGAGGCGGCTAGTTCCGATCGACCGAACCGGGCGGCTGCTAGAACCGGCCGCCGCCCCGCACCAGCCGTACCACCAGCAGCAGGATGACCGCGCCGATGGCGGAATAGACGATCTCGGATACCAGGCCCGTGCCGAGGCGAATGCCGAGCTTCGGAAACAGGAAGCTCGCCACCAGCGCACCGGCGATGCCGACCACGATGTCGCCGATGATCCCGAACCCCGTTCCGCGCACCACCTTGCCGGCGAGCCAGCCGGCCACCAGGCCGACGAACAGGATGACGAGCAGGCCTTCGTTGGAAATGTGCATAAATCTGGTCCCTCTGCATGAACGGCCGCATGGAACGGGAACCGGGATGAATGGCGTCTGAATGCTAGTCGCTTCACCCGCCTTCGACAAAAATGTCGAAAACAACCCCATGCAAAGTAGAACGGCTTCTGCCTGCGGTCGCCGGTGAACTGTGACAACTCGGTGTTGCCGTAGAGGAATTTCAAAGAAAGGAGCGCTGCTGCAGCGCCGTTCAAATATTATGACACCGCCGCCGCCTGCTCCGCCAGCACACATCGCGCCGCCCGGCCCGGCCCGACCGCCACATTGGCAGGCAATTGCGCCAGGCAACGGGGCTGCGCCACGGCGCAGCGCGGGGCGAAGGAGCAGTTGTGGGGTTTCTCGGCCAGCGAAGGCGGCGTGCCGGGGATGGTTTCGAGGCGTGCGCCACGCTTGGCGCCGTGAATAGTCGAGGCGAGCAGGCCCTTGGCATAGGGATGCACCGGGCTGCGGACGATGTCGCGAAGCGTGCCCTGCTCCACGATCTGGCCGGCATACATCACCGCGACACGGTCGCAGATCTCGATGGCGACGCCGATGTCGTGGGTGACGAAGATGACGGACATGCCGAACTCGCGCTGCAGCTCGCGCAGCAAGAGCAGGATCTGGATCTGCACGGTGGCATCGAGCGCGGTGGTCGGCTCATCCGCGAGCAGGATTTTTGGCCGGCACGCCAGCGCCAGCGCGATCATGGCGCGCTGACGCATGCCGCCGGACATCTCGTGCGGATAGGCGTCGAGCCGGCGTTTTGCGGAGGGAATGCGCACGACCTCGAGCATTTCGAGTGCGCGTGCCCTGCCCTCCGCGTAGCTTTTGCCCTCGTGGCGCACGACGCTTTCGGCGATCTGCGCCCCGATGGTGTAGACCGGATCCAGCGCCAATGCCGGCTCCTGGAAGATCATCGACACGGTCTGGCCGCGGAAGGACGACAGCTCCTCGTCGTTCATGGCGAGCACGTCGCGGCCCATGACGTTGACCGTGCCGGAAATCTGCGTGCGCTTCTTCGGCAACAGCCGCATCAGCGCACGCAGGGTCACGCTCTTTCCCGAACCGGACTCGCCGAGCAGGCCCAACACCTCACTGTTGCCCAGCGAGAGACTGAGATCGTTCACGGCGTAGACCGTGCGCTCCCCGGTGAAGCGGATGTTGAGGCCCGAGATGTCGACGAGGTTGGTCATGACGGCAGTTTCGGCAATCGATCGTGATAATCGGTGACGCGCTGGAAGGCGGCGCCGATGGTGAGCAGGGTCGCTTCGTCGAAGGAGCGGCCGATCAGCTGCATGCCGACCGGCAGGCCGCTTTTCGTGAAGCCCGAGGGCACGGTGAGCGACGGCAGGCCGAGGAAGTTCACCGGGCGGGTGAACAGCGTCAGCCGCTGCACCATGGCCGGTGCGTTCGGCCCGCCCCCGACATCGCTCTCCTCGATCGTCGGCGCCGGCACCGGCGAGGCCGGCGCGATCAAGGCATCGACGTCCGAGGTCGCTGCGTTGTGCGCGGCCAGCGCCGGGCCGCGCCAGCGCATCGCCTCGAGATAGGTGATGGCGGGAACGGCGAGACCGTTCTGCAGCCGCATCAGGACTTGCGGGCCATAGTCCTGCGGACGCTCGATCATCCAGCGCTTGTGGAAGGCGGCAGCTTCGGCGGCGAGCACGAGCTGGCTCGCCGAGGACAATTGCCGCTGGTCCGGCAGCTCGACCGTGACGATGTCGGCGCCCTCGCGCTTGAGCACGGCGATGGTCTCGTCCAGCACGCGCGCGACCTCGCTGTCGAGATCGTCGACATAGAACGAGGCGGGTACGCCGATCTTGAGGCCCTTCAGCGAGCCCTTGGTGGCGCCGACATAGTCCGATAGCGGCTCGTGGCTGCAGGTCGAGTCCGCAGGGTCCGCCCCAGCCATCAGCGCCAGCAGCAGCGCGCAATCCTCGGCGGTGCGGGCAAGCGGGCCGACGGTGTCGAGCGACTGCGACAACGGCATCGCGCCGGCCCGGCTGACGCGACCGACGGTGGTCTTCAACCCCGTGACGCCGCAGAAATGCGCGGGCATCCGGATGGAGCCGCCGGTGTCCGAGCCCAGCGCCCCATAGGTCAGCCGCGCCGCGACCGCCGAGCCGGAGCCCGACGACGAGCCGCCGGTGATGTGCGCGACGTTCCAGGGATTGCGCACCGGGCCGTAATGGGCGTTGTGCCCGGTCGGACCATAGGCGAATTCGGCCAGATGCAGCGTGCCGAGCCTGATCTGGCCGGCATCCTTCAACCGCTGCAACGCCGTGGAGGTCACGGTCGGCACGAAATCACGACGGATCAGCGAGCCGCAGGTCGCGACGTGGCCTGCGTCGTAATACATGTCCTTGTGCGCGAGCGGCACGCCGTGCAGCGGACCACGGACATTGCCCTTGGCGAGATCGGAATCGGCGGCCTCCGCCGCATGCAGTGCAGCCTCCGCCTCGACCGACATGAAGGCGTTGAGATGCGGCTGCCACTGCGCAATGCGGTGCAACAGCGCGCGCGTCACCTCATGCGAGGACACCTGCTTCATCGCGATCGCGCGCGCGACCTCGGTGAGCGTCATCAATGCAGGCTCAGTGCTCATTTCGACACCTTCTGCGTCTGCACGGTCGGATAGAGCGCGGGCTCGAGGTCGAACGGCAGCGTGCCGGCGATGGCCGCGAAGCCTTCGAAGGCAGGTCCGATGGAATTGGAGATGCGCGTCGCGATCTCGTCATCGACGGGGACGCCGGCAACCAGCGCGATCGGCTTGATCTCTTTCGGTGTCGGTCTCGTCATGCGGTCTTCTCCCTGGGCGCGCGGCTGTGGCCTGAACCCGGTATCGCCATGTAGCACGCGGCCTCGTGGCCCATATTATCCAGCGCGGTGAGCTTTGGTGTCGCATTTGCGCAGAGCGGCTCCGCAAACGGGCAACGGGTGTGGAAGCGGCAGCCCGGGGGCGGATCAATCGGGTTGGGCGGATCGCCGGTGATTGGCGGTTGCTCGGTGCGCCTGTCGGGGTCCGACGACGGCATCGCCGCCAGGAGTGCGCGCGTGTAGGGATGCGCAGGGTTGTCCCAGACCTGGTCGACCGGGCCGAGCTCGACGACTTCGCCAAGATACATCACAAGCACGCGATCGCTGATGTAGCGGACGACGTTGAGGTCGTGGCTGATGAAGAGATAGGTCAGCCCGAACTCGCGCTTGAGATCGGCGAGCAGGTTGAGCACCTGCGCCTCGACGGATTTGTCGAGCGCGGAGACCGCTTCATCCAAAATCACCAACCGCGGCGACAGCGCCAGCGCGCGCGCGATGTTGACGCGCTGGCGCTGGCCGCCGGAGATCTCGTGCGGATAGCGGTTGGCGAAGTTTTCGGGGCGCAAGCCGACCTTGCCGAGCAGCTCGCGCGCCAACGCCCGTGACGCGCCATCGCCCATGCCGTGCACCTTCGGGCCAAAGGCGATCGATTCCTCGATCGTCAGGCGCGGATTGAGCGAAGCATAGGAGTCCTGGAACACCATCTGCATGCCGCGGCGCAATTCGCGCAAGCTCAGCGACTGGCCGACGGTCATGCCGTCATAGATGATGTCGCCAGTGTCGCGCGGCATCAGATGCATCAGCAGGCGCGCGGTGGTGGACTTGCCGCAGCCGGACTCGCCGACGATGCCGACGGTCTCGCCCTTGGCGACGGCGAAGGAGACGTTGTCGACGGCGCGCACGGTGCGCTTCGCGGCAAACAATCCACCGCGAACGGGAAAGTGCTTTGTCAGTCCGTTGACCTGAAGCAACGGCTGCGCGACGCCGCCGCGGTCTTCGACCGGCTCGAGCATTTCGACGGATGTGTTGCTCTCGCTCATGGCTAGTTCCTGATGTCCATGGCGCTCCGCAGGCCGTCCGAAAGCAGGTTGAAGCAGATCGAGACGGCGAAGATCATCGCGCCCGGCAATGCGGCGACCCAGGGATTGACGTAGATCGCGGTACGCAAGGTGTTGAGCATCAGCCCCCATTCCGGCTCCGGCGGCTTGGTGCCGAGACCGAGGAAAGAAAGGCCGGCCGCCAGGATCATCGAGACCGAGATCAGGCTCGTCGCATAGACGAAGATCGCGCCGAGCACATTGCCGAGGATGTGCACGCGCATGATGGTGAAGGGCCCGGCGCCGGAGGCGCGCGCGGCCTCGACGAAATCCATGTTGCGCACGCCGGTGGTGACGCTTTCGGCGACGCGGGTGATCTGCGGCACGAACACGACCGTCAACGACACGATGGAATTGAGGATGCCGGCGCCCAGCGCGCCGGAGATCGCGATCGCCAGCAGCACGGAGGGAAAGGCGTAGAACACGTCGATCGTGCGCATGATGGCCGTGTTGAGCTTGCCGCCGACATAGCCGGCGACGAGGCCCAGCGAGGTGCCGATGCAGAAGGCGAGGATCACGGGCAGAATGCCGATGACCAGCGACAGCCGCCCGCCGTAGATCAGCCGTGCCAGCATGTCGCGGCCGAGTTCGTCGGTGCCGAGCGGGTAGCCAACGGTGCCGATGTGGCGCAGGCGGCGGATCATGGAGCCCTTGTAGGGATCTTCCAGACCCAGCCACGGTGCGAGGATCGCGGACAGGAAGATCAGCAGCAGCACCAGCGCGCATGCCATGCTGACCTTGTCACGCCGGATGCGGCGGCCGACGGTCGCCCAATAACCGCGCGCCTTGGTGGCGGGTGCGGCCTGCAGCGCGGCATCGGCGGTGGCAGACAACGGAAGCTCGCTCATCGCCGCAATTTCCATCGTCGTCCCGGCGAAAGCCGGGACCCATAGCCACGAAATGTAATTTGGCGAAGACTCGTCGTGGCCGTCTCGTCCCACAACCGCTTACCGGGGTTATGGGTCCCGGCCTTCGCCGGGACGACACTGAGTGTGTGGCACCTCATCCCACTAGCCCCGCTTGATGCGCGGATCGATCGCGGCTTGCGCGATGTCGACCATGAGATTGAGGAAGACGAAGAACAGCGCCAGGATCAGGATCGTGCCCTGCAGCAGCGGCAAATCACGCTGGAAGATCGCCGAGTTGAGCAGGAAGCCCGAGCCCGGCCAGGAGAACACGGTCTCGATCAGGATCGAGCCGCCGAGCATATAACCGAGTTGAAGCCCCATCACCGCGAGCGCGGTGGGCGCGGCGTTCTTGATGACGTGGCGGAACACGCCGCGCTCATGCAGCCCCTTGGCGCGCAGGGCCTCGACAAAATCCTGGCTCAGGATGTCGCCGGTCAGCGCGCGCACCGTGCGGGTGACGATACCCATGGGAATCACCGATGTCGTGATCGCGGGCAGCACGAGGTATTGCAGGTGCGCCCAGTCCCAGGCCCAGGTGGCGGAGCCGCCGGGCCCGGCGCCGACCGCGGGCAGCCAGTTCAGCTGCACCGAGAAGATGATGACGAGCACCATGCCGAGCCAGTAATGCGGCACCGACACGCCCGCGATGGCAAAGGACGTCGCGAGCTTGTCGATCCAGGTCTCGCGGAAATAGCCGGCGATCAGGCCGAGCAGGATGCCCATGGTGAAGCCGATGATCGCGGCGGCAATCGCCAGCGTGACGGTGTTGCTGACGGCGCGCATGACCTCGGCGAGCACGGGGCGCCCCGTCGCGATGGAATTGCCGAGATCGCCGTGCAGCGCGCGCATCAGCCACAAGCCGAACTGCACCGGCAGCGGGCGGTCAAACCCATAGGCGGCACGGAGCTGCGCGGCGAGTTCCTGCGAGGCATCGGCCGGCAGCACCGCGACCAGCGGATCGCCCGGCGTGATGTGCACGAGCAGGAAACACACCAGCGCGACGCTGATGACGATCGGGACGACGTAGACGATGCGTCTGGCGATATAGGCGAGCACTGGTCTTCTTTCTTCCTTCTCCCCTTGTGGGAGAAGGTGGCGCGAAGCGCCGGATGAGGGGTATCTATCCGCGGATACAGCATTATCGAATGAGCGAGAGGGTCACTCGCGGAGAGAGACCCCTCACCCGGCTTCGCTGTCGCGAAGCCACCCTCTCCCACAAGGGGAGAGGGTGCACTGTTCGTGTGGCGCGAACTACTTCATCGACACCAGCGAGAAGTCGATGAACCAGCTCTTCGGCTGCACCACGCCGGTCACCTTCGGGCTCATCGCGCGGGGGCCGACGTCGTGGGCGACGTAGAGGAAGGCGGCATCGTCGACCGAGGCCGCGTGCAGCTCGGCGAGCGCGGCGTCGCGCGCGGCGGGATCGAAGGTCTGGCGGGCCTTCTTCACCAGCTCGTCGAACTTGGGATTGTTGATGAAACCCCAATTGTTCGAGACCGGCGGCGCCATGCCCGATTGCAGGAAGCGCACCAGGGCGAAGAACGGATCCATCGCCGCGTAGGTCACGTTGGTCGCGTGCGAACCGTTGGCCGACGGATCCTTGGCGCCGCGGCGCCAGTTCGTGAACAGCGTATTCCATTCGATGACGTCGAGCTGCACATCGAAGTAGCATTCGGCAAGGGCCTGCTGGAGATACTCGTTCATCGGCAAGGGCTGCATCTGGCCCGAACCCGAGGCGGAGGTCTGGGTCTTGACCGTCAGCTTCTTGTTGGGGCCGAAGCCCGCCTCCTGCATCAGCTTCTGCGCAGCCGCCTTGTCATACTTGATCTCGAAGCTCGGCTTGCCGCGCCAGGGATGACCGGGCTCGAAGGTGCCGGTGGCCGGCACCATCAGGCCGGCGAGCAGGCCGTCCTTGAGACCTTCGCGATCGACGCAGAGGTTGGCGGCCTTGCGCACGCGGATGTCGTTCCAGGGCGAGCCCTCGACGCGGGAGAACTGCCACGGCCAGACATGCGGCTGCTCGTTGGCGTAGAGCTTGAAGCCGCGCTGCTTGAGCTCGGGCAGTGCGTCCGGCGCCGGCGCCTCAACCCAGTCGACCTGACCGGAGAGCAGCGCCGCGGTGCGGGCGTTGGCTTCCGGCATCGGCAACAGCACCATCTTGTCGACCTTGGGCACGCGCGCCTTGTCCCAATAGCTCGCGTTCTTGACGAGCTCTAGCCGCTCGCGCGGCGTGAAGCTCGCCATCTTCCACGGGCCGGTGCCTGCAGCGTCCTTGGCAAACGCCGTCCATGCCGCCTGCGACTTGGCCTTGGCGTCGGCGCCTTCGGCCTTGTCATAGAAATGCTGCCACTTCGCCGGGCTCGCCATGAACAAATTGGTGAGGTTGATCGGCAGGAAGCTGTCGGGCTCCTTGGTGGTGAGCTCGACCGTCATGTCGTCGATCTTCCTGGCGGAGGCCAGCGTCGGCATGCGCGAGGCCGTGACGCCGACCTGGCTGGCGTCGAACTGCGGCGCGTCCTGCTTCAACACCTTCTCGACGTTCCACACCACGGCATCCGCGTTGAACGGGGAGCCATCGTGGAAGGTCACGCCAGGGCGCAGCTTGAAAACCCACTTGGTCTTGTCGGCATCGTCGACCTTCCACTCGGTGGCAAGGCCGGGAATCACCACGCTCGCCTTCTCGGCGGAGGACAGGTCCCAGCCGGTCAGCGCGTCGTACATGGTGAGGCCGGTGAAGCGGTTGCCTTCAAAACCCTGATCGGGCTGGCCAAGCGTGCGCGGAATATCGGCAGCGGTCATGCCGATGCGCAGCACGGTGTCGGCGCTGGCCTCACGCGGCCATGCAGCCGCCGTCGCTAGAGCGAGCACCGCGATCCATGCCGCGCGCGTGTTCTTCTTAGTAAGCATCGCCTCAATCCCTTTCCGGCTTCGATGACTATTTTTGATGCAATCGTATGCAATGGCTATGCCAAAGAGAAACTTATTCTGCGATTTGGCCCTGCGACGACAAGTCCTTGTAGGTCGCAGGCGGGTCCACGCGCCGCGCTGCCTATTCTGGCATCAAGATTGCAAGTTCGGTCTCGAAATCCCCTGGGAGCTCTGGGCCATGCGTGTTCGTCTATCGATTTGTCTCGCCGTGCTTGCACTGGCGTTGTCCGCAATCTCGGCGCGCGCCGAAACCGTGGTGCGCTACGGCATCTCGATGGCGGACATTCCGCTCACCACGGGTCAGCCCGATCGCGGCGCCGGCGCCTATCAGTTCACGGCCTACACGATCTACGATCCCTTAGTGGCCTGGGAGATGGACGTCGCCGACCGGCCCGGCAAGCTGGTGCCGGGGCTTGCGACCGAGTGGAAGGTCGATGATGCCGACAAGACCAAATGGCGCTTCACGCTGCGCAAGGGCGTGAGGTTTCACGACGGCAGCGAGTTCAACGCCGACGCCGTGATCTGGAATCTGGACAAGGTGCTCAACGACAAGGCGCCGCAATTCGACAAGCGCCAGAGCGCGCAGGTGAAGACCCGCCTCCCCTCCGTTGCGAGCTACGCCAAGATCGACGATTTCACCGTGGAGATCACCACCAAGACGGTCGATTCCTTCTTTCCCTATCAGATGCTGTGGTTCCTGGTGTCGAGCCCGGCGCAGTACGACAAGCTCGGCAAGGATTGGGACAAGTTCGCGAGCCAGCCCTCCGGCACCGGCCCGTTCAAGCTGACGAAGCTGGTGCCGCGCGAGCTTGCAGAACTCAGCAAGAACCCGGACTACTGGAACAAGAAGCGCATTCCCAAGGCCGACAAGATCGTGCTGGTGCCGATGCCGGAAGCGCTGACCCGCACCAACGCGCTGCTGGCGGGGCAAGTCGATCTGATCGAGACGCCGGCGCCGGATGCCGTGCCGCAGCTGAAAGCCGCCGGCATGAAGCTCGTCGACAACGTCACACCGCATGTCTGGAATTATCATCTCAGCGTGCTGCCGGGCTCCCCCTGGACCGACATCCGCCTGCGCAAGGCGCTGAACCTTGCGATCGACCGCGACGCCGTGGTCGGGCTGATGAATGGCCTCGCCAAGCCCGCGAAGGGCCAGGTCGACCCGTCCAGCCCGTGGTTCGGCAAGCCGGGCTTCGAGCTGAAATATGATCTGGCTGCGGCGAAGAAGCTGGTCGAGGAGGCCGGCTACTCCAAGGCGAAACCACTGAAGGCCACCTTCATCATCGCACAGGGCGGCACCGGCCAGATGCTGTCGCTGCCGATGAACGAATTCCTGCAGCAGAGTTTTAAGGAGATCGGCATCGACATCGACTTCAAAGTGGTCGAGCTCGAGACATTATATACGCATTGGCGCAAGGGCGCGGCCGACGAGATCAACGCCGGCATCACCGCCAACAACATCGCCTATGTCACCTCGGACCCGCTCTACGCGATCGTCCGCTTCTTCCATTCGGGCCAGATCGCGCCTGTGGGGGTCAACTGGGGCGGCTACAAGAACCCGAAGGTGGATGCTCTGATCGACGAGGCCAAGCAGACATTCGATAGCGCCAAACAGGACGAGTTGCTGGCCCAGGCGCACGCGCTGATCGTGGACGACGCCACGTTGGTCTGGGTCGTACACGATACCAACCCGCACGCGCTGTCGCCGAAGATCAAGCAGTTCGTGCAGGCGCAGCATTGGTTTCAGGATCTGACGACGATCGGGATGGAGTGAGCGGCAAACCCAGGTGTCGTAGGGTGGGAAAAGCGAAGCGTGCCCACCACCTCGGCATTGCGGAGCAGGATCGTGGGCACGGCGCTAACGCGCCTTTGCCCACCCTACGAGAGTTGATGGACGTCGCTGGCGTTTGAGCCAAGCTGCCGTATCAACCACCACTGTCGTCCCGGGCAAGCGCCAGCGCAGACCCGGGATCCATAACCACAGGGAGTCGTTTGACGAAGACTCGTGGTTGCCAATCTCGCGCGGCAACCACTCCCTGGGGTTATGGGTCCCCGCGTTCGCGGGGACGACAGCGAATTTGAGGCGCTGGCAACGCAAACAACGCCTCCCCACTACTTCGTCAGCAGCGCATACGCCCCGCTCCAACCCTCCGGCGGCGGGTTGATCTGAAAATCCCTGATCCTCGCCTCGTAGAGCCTGAACAGCTTTTCCAGCGTGTCGGCATCCTCGCTGCGACGGCCGCGTTCGATCGCATCGAGTGCGCCCTGCCAGTCGCGGCCGCGGTAGCAGCCGAGCATTTCGATGGTGATGTTGCGCAGGCGCTGGAAGGCGCCTGAGTGCATCACGTCCTCGCGCCCGGCGATAGCGTAGATCACCTCCGGCTCGGTCTTGCCCTTGACCATGATGAAGTCGAGCTCGAGGATCGCGAACTTGTCCTTGGCGGCAAGCGCGGTCCTGGATCCGACGATGATCGGGAAGCCGTATTCCTTCGACTGGCCTTCCAGGCGTGAAGCCAGGTTCACGCTGTCGCCGAGCACCGAATAATTCTTCTTCAGGTCCGATCCCATATTGCCGACCACGCCGATGCCGGTGTTGAGGCCGATGCCGACATTGAGCGGAATGTAGACATGACCGCCGTCGGCGGATTCCTGCTCGCGCTCCTTGTTGACCGCGTCGATCTGCTCCAGCATCTGGATCGCGGCCTCGCAGGCGTTGACCTCGTGCTCGGCATCGTCGAGCGGCGCGTTCCAGAACGCCATGATGGCGTCGCCCATGTACTTGTCGATGTAGCCCTTCCGCTCGATGATCACGTCGGTGAGCGGCGTCAGGAAGCGGTTCATCAGCGCAATCAGGCCTTGCGGGTCCTGCTTGTAGCTTTCCGAGATCGTGGTGAAGCCGCGCACGTCCGAGAACATGATCGTCATCTCGCGCTCTTCGCCGCCGAGCACGAGCTTTTCCGGCGACTGCGCCAGCTGCTCGACCAGAACCGGCGACATGTATTGCGCGAACTGCCCGCGGATCTGCACGCGCTGGCGCTGCTCGCGCACGAAGCTCGCGAAGATCAGCGTCAGATAGACCGCAGTGGTCGAGAGCAGCGGATAGGTGAAATCGATGAGGTAGCGGTACTGCGCGTAGAAGAACCAGGACACGCCGACCAGGATCGCAGCGAAGGTCGCACCCGCGAGCACGAGGCGCACAGGGCCGAGATTCGGCGTGAAGATGATCACGAGCAGGCCGATGACGAGCGCGGCCAGCAATTCGACGCCGAGCGCATAATTCGGCTGCGAGATCACCGCGCCGCTCAGCACGCTCTCCAGCACCTGGGCGTGGATCTCGACCCCCGGCATGGCCCGTGACACCGGCGTCGTCTTGATGTCGTTCAATCCGCCCGCGGAGGTACCGACCAGCACCAGCTTGCCGGCGAACCTGGAAGGCGGCAGGCTGTTGTCGAGCACGTCGACCGCGGACACGTAGATCGAAGGATCCCGGCGGGCATAGTGCACCCAGAGCTGACCGTTCTTGTCGGTCGGAACTTCCAGGCCCTTGAGGCGGATCGACCTGATACCGGCCTTGTCCGTGCGGACCAGCAGGGTCGGCGTTCCCGTGACGACACGCAGGATCTCGAGGCTGAGCGAGGGCATGATGTTGCCCTGGGCGCGCATGATCATCGGCACGCGGCGGATCAATCCGTCACGCTCGGTCCGGATCGAGAACAGGCCGCGACCGGCCGCGATCTTCTCGATGATCGGCACGTTGCGGAGCAGGCCGGGGAATTCGAACAGGAAGCGCTCGGCGCCCTCCTCCCCGAGCGTGGCCACGCCCGTGAACGGAAGCGATTTATCGAGCTCGGACAGGACCTCTGGAAGCCCGGTTTCTCCCAGCACCACCCGCGAGCGCTTGATCGCGTCGGCGAGGACCTGGTCATTGCTCGGCAGTTCGCGCAGCTTGGCGCGGGTGGCGTCGTCCAGATAGCGCATCTGGCTCGCGACCAGCTCCGGGTTGAGCCGGTCGGGCTCCGAGAACACCACGTCGAAGCCGATCGCCACCGCGCCGCTATCGGTGAGGTTCTGGATCAGGTCGGCGATGCGCGTGCGCGGCCACGGCCACTGCCCGAGCCTGGCGAGGCTCTTGTCGTCGATGTCGACGATGACGACCGGCCGCGATGCCTTGTGGCGCGGGTCGATCAGCTGGAACATGTCGAAGGTGCGCAGCCGCAATTCCTGGATCGGCAGCGGATCCCACAGGCGCGCGCCGGCGAACATGACCAGCAGCGCAAGGCACATCAGCCGCGCAAAGCCCAGCTTCCGTGCAAACCACCGCCGCAGGATCTTGAGACGTTTCATGCTGGTGGAATATCATGCATTGACGATCAATGGCAGGGCCGATCGCAGATACCGACGATCGACGCGCCCAAGCGTCAGGAATGAACGATGAAGTCGCTGGCGTGGAGATTGCCGACGACTGTGTTCTTCAGGAGAATCTTGTCGTTGCTGTCGAGCGTCAGCAAGGTATCGACGCCCTGCTGCGCCGCGTGCTGCGAAACCTGCGTCCAAGACGTGATGCTGGTGAACTGCCGCAGGTCGATCTTGTCGAGGCCGGTCTCGAAGTCATTCACGGTGTGCTGAACCGCGGTCTGCGACGACGTCGGCGCGAACACGAACTGGTCCTTGGCGCCGCCGCCAATCAGCGTGTCGCTCGAATCCGTCGCGAAGATGACGTCCTTGCCGTTGGCGCCTGCCAGAATGATATCCTGGCTGCTCGCTCCCGCGACGAAGATGAAGTTGACCGTGTCGGAGTGGCCGGCCGAATCGGCGACGGTCAGGGTGACCCGGTCGGTCACGGGCGGCTGCGGGTAGTCCTCGGCGCTGGCGCCTGTCGGATCGTAGACGACGCCAGTACCGCCGCTCGCGAGGCCCGCGTTGATTGCGTCGAGTGAACCCGTCATCGGAGCGAAATAGACGCTGCTGGCGTCCGGATGCGCCGTCGACAGCGTGACGGTGAACGTATCCGCAGCTGCGCCTGCATCGGTATCGGCGACGACGAGATCAGTGATGATGTCGTTGCTGTTCTCGATGATGTGCTCGACCTGGAAGCTCCCGGTGTCGATGACCGGGCCGCCGGCCTCGTTCGCGCCCCTCACGTCGACCGTGAGCGTGGCCGTGCCGGTTGCACCGTGCACATCCGTGGTCTGGACCGTGAAGATATCCGCGTAGGAGCCGTCGGTCAGCGCGTTGATCGCGGCGGCGTTCGGAACGTAGCTGTAGCTGCCATCGGGATTGACCGTCAGCGTCCCGTAGAGTCCGC
Organism: Bradyrhizobium sp. CCBAU 65884; assembly: GCF_028128835.1. NCBI lineage: Bacteria > Pseudomonadati > Pseudomonadota > Alphaproteobacteria > Hyphomicrobiales > Nitrobacteraceae > Bradyrhizobium > Bradyrhizobium sp. CCBAU 65884. The sequence goes on from NZ_LBJU01000125.1 coordinate 66,321, forward strand.
CAGCTGTCGTGGCCGCGTGGTGATCCGCATTGATGACGGCATAGGTCAGCGTCGCCGTCTCGCCGGTGTCGACATCGTTGCCCGCCAACGTCCCGGTCAGATCGCAGAAAGTGTCGGCAGCAGCCGTGTCCGAGAGCGGACCGATGTGGAGATCTGCGAGCGTCGGCGCGTCGTTGCTGCCGGCGATGTTGACGGTGACGGCTGCACCGGTGCCCGCGCCGACACCATCGGCCGGAACGATCGTGTATTGCAGCGACAGCGTTTGGCCGGCGCCGAGGAAATCGAACGCCTGTCCGTGCGAATTGAAGTTCCAGGTGAACTGCGTATGAGTCGCGGTACCGTCGAGGATGTAGCCCGAGGGGACAGTGAGATCCGCCAGGAGGTCGGCATTCGACAGCCCGCCGACGCTGTCCGTTTGCAGCACGCCGTCGAGATAGGCCTGCACGTGGCTGACCGACACCGTGACGTGATCGGTCGCATCGACGTCGGAAACCGTCAGCACGCCGTGAGTGTCCAGGCCCTCATTGGTTTCCTTGAGGTCGGCAAGGTCGATGTCGAGGCTTTGGGCGGGGTTGACCGAATTGGCGACCGTGTTGCCGCTGCCGCCGCCGAGCTGATAGTACGCGGCCAGATCCGTCTCGTGACCGCTGAGCGCGGTGAAATCGATCGACTGGATCTGAACCTGCGTCAGCGCGTCGGTCCAGACGCTGACGTCGGCGATCGAGCCGAAGAAGCCTTCCGAGCCAAAGCCCGCCGCACCCGGCTCGCTCGCGCCGCCGATCATCATGTAGGAGTGCGACGGATTCGACGGGCTGCCGTCGATCGGGTTGACCGACCATGCCTGCGAATATTCGAGATGGCCGTCGAGATAGAGCGAGAAGGTGCCGTTCTCGCGGGTCAGCGCGATGTTGTGCCACTGTGACGCGGCGATTGCCACGCCGGTATCGGCGATCTGGACGCCGCCCGCGAGGATCTGCAGCTCCATCGTGCCGTTGGCATTGACCGTGCCGAGCAGGCCAAAGCCCGTCGTCGAGGTGTTGCCGTTGTAGAACAGGATCTGGCCGTGACCAGCCTCGGCGCCGCCGTTCCAGTTCACCCGGCCGTCCAGCGTCACGTCATCAGTGGCGACCGTCGGCGCGGCGCCGACCGCGATGGTGTGGCCGTCGAAGCCCATGTCGTCCGACGTGGCGTAGGAGACGGTCGGCGCATCGTTGGTGCCGGTGATCGTGACGGTGACGTCCTGGCTGATCTTGCCGCCGTGCTGGTCGTCGAACGTCACGGTGTAGACCTGGGTGATGGTCTGCCCTTCCGCGAGCGACTGCAGCACGGGATCGTTGTTGTCGAGCGTGAAGTGCCAGCCCAACGTCGCACCGTTGTTACCGTCAGTGCTGGATTCGGACACCGCATCGATCGTGAAGGTGCCGATATGCGAGCCGGTCCCGAAGCCCGGCAGGTTCGAGCTGACCGACGAAGATTTGAACGACCACGCCGCCGTGTGGGTGTCGGTCAGGTCCAAATCCTGGATCGCCAGGATGCCGTCGGCTGTGAGCGAGGCGCTCTCATCCTCGGTCACCGCGCCCGTCGCTGCGGCGGCATCGCTCGTGATCGTCGGTGCATCATTGACGCCCGTGATCGTGACGGTGACGTCCTCGCTGACGGTACCGCCATGATGATCGTCGAAGGTAACGGTATAGACCTGCGTGATGGTCTGGCCCTGCGCCAGCGACTGCAGCATTGCATTGCTGTTGTCGAGGCTGAAGTGCCAACCCAGCGTCGCGCCATTGCTCGTGTCGGAGTTGTACTCGAGCACCGACTGATCGATCGTGAACGTACCGATGTGCGTGCTGTCGGCATCGAAGCCCGGCAGAGCCGAGCTGATGGACGACGACTTGAACACCGCCTGCGCCGCATGGGTGTCGATCAGGTCGAGATCCTGGATGGCCAGCGTACCGCCGATCGACAGCGTCAGGTCCGCGTCCTCGACGACATGACCTGTCGCCGCCGCGGCACCGCTGGTGACTGTCGGCGCGTCGTTCTTGCCGGTGATGACGACCGTGACGTCCCGGGTGACCGTCCCACCGTGATGGTCGTCGATCCTGACAGTATAGACCTGCGTGATGGTCTGCCCTTCGGCCAGCGACTGGAGCACCGGGTCGTTGTCGTCGAGCGTGAAGGTCCAGCCCACTGACCCGCGGGAGCTGGCGCCCGGGCTTTCAACCACCGGGGCTAGCGCGAACGTGCCGATATGCGAGGTGCCGTCGCTGAAGCCCGGCAGATGCGCGGTCGAAATCGTCGACTTCAGTGAAAAGCTCGCGGTGTGCGTATCCGTGAGATCAGGATCGTTGAATGTGATGGTGCCGTTGGCGGCGAGCGTGGCCGCCGTATCCTCGGTCACCGCACCGGTCGGCGTGGTCAGATCTTCGACGATCGTCGGCACGTCGTTGGTGCCCTCGACATTGACGTCCGCACCGTTGATGGACACGGTAACCGGCGTGCTGACGACACCGCCGTGCCCGTCATCGACCTGCACCACGTAGTTGAGCGTCAGTTTCTCGCCTTTGGCGAGGAAATCGAACAGATGGTCGGGAACGCTGTAGGTCCAAGTGGCCGAACCGTTGTTGCCGTTTCCCGCGCCTTGTACCACGGTCAGCGGCACCTCGACGGCGGCGATCGCCGCGAGCTGCTGCGGCGTCAGCGTCGACGTGATGTCGTGGCCTTGCGCGTCGAGATATTTGAACGGCTGGGTCGACGAGAGCGCCGCGCTCACGATCGGGCGGTCCGTCAGATCGACATCGGTGAAGGTGACGGTGCCCGTGATGGTATCCAGAGCCTCGTTGCCCGTTCCGACCTTTTCGATCACGGTTCCGCCCAACGTCGTGACGGTGGGCTTGTCGTTCGTTCCCGTGACCGTAATGGTGATCGGGATGAGCCTGGACTCGGGATTGACTGAGAAATTGGTGTCGACGCGGACCATATAGGTCAGCGTCAGCGTTTCGCCGGCGGCGAGGAAGTCGAAGACTTTGTCGGGAATCGTGTACGTCCAGACTGCCGAGCCGTTGTTGTTGTTGCCGGCATCGGGAGCGACGTTGATCTGGATCTGGGTCGCCGCGATGTCCTGCTTCTGGAGCGCCGAGAGCGAGCCGGTGACGTCGTGCTGGCCGGCGTCCTTGTAGACGTAGTTCGGCGCTTCGGCGAGGCTGATGCTCACCGTCGGCCGGTCGCCGAGGTTTTGATCGACGAACCTGATCAGGCCGGAAATCGTATCGGAATGCGTGTCGCCGGTCGCGTCAGCACGCTCGGTCAGCGCGAACGCCGTCTTCACGTTGCCGCCGGCGTCGAAGCTTTGCACAATCGGCTGGCCGGGGATACGCACGATGGGCGGCGCGGACGTGCCGGGCGCCTCCGATCCCTGCGGATTGAGATTGACGAATGTCGCGGTCGCGACGGCGCCGCCCCCCGACTTGAACACGACGTCCAGGCTCATCGGCGTGAGCGTGTCGGTGAAGTTCGTGGTCAGCTTGGTGTTGGTGTTGTTGTCGGTGAACTTCAGCGTGAACACGTCCGTGATCAGCTTCTGAACGTCCGGCGACATCAGCGCATTGGAGATCGAGACGTTGCCGCCGCTGATCTGGATCATCTGGCCGGCCTGGTTGACCGTCGCGATCGGCAGCAGCGTGACCTTGTCAAACAGGATGTAGGAGCCCGTCGTGCCGTTCGGCTCGACCAGCACCTGGAAGCTCGCCTGCGGCTGCGGATCGCCGCCGCCGGCGGGAACGACGAAGTTGATCTGGGTCAGCACGGCGGTGCCGCGGATGCCCATGGTGGCGACCGGCGTGTCGATCTTCATGTCGCCGTGCTTGGCGGTCTCGCCGGCGACGAAGGTGATGGTGCCGGCGACCAGGCTGAGCAGTGAGGAATTGCTCGACCCGTTGGGGTCGTAGACCATCTCGTTCAGCACCATCCGCGCATTCGAGGACAGGCCGAACACGGTACCGTCGATGAAGGTGATGCCGAGCGTGGAATCCGCGCCGGTCGAGACCACGTCACCCTTCTCGACGTTGTCGCCGTTGTTCAGGATGACCGAGACGCCGTTGCGGATCGCGGTCGCGCTGCCCACGAGCTTGGTGACGTGGCCGATGACCTGGGCCGCGGCAGCGCCGCCGGGGGCGGCTTGAGCGACCTGGACATGGCCCGTGAGCGCGTTGACGATTTCGCCGGTGAGATGGGCGCCGTCGGGTGAGGCCAGCGCGGCACGCTTTTCGCCCCTGAAATAATCGTGAACGACGAATTCGTGACCCTCGTGGGACAACACGAGATCGAGACCCGTGCGCTTGAATTCGCCGTTGAAGATCAGGTTGGGGTCGGGAACAACGAACGCGCCCTCAGGCACGTGACCATGCGCCTTCGCCGTAAAGGAATCGACATGACTGCCCGCGGGCGAACGGGAACCCTGGCCGTCCAAGGAAATCGCGGCGTCAAATTGGCCAGCGTAGTTCAACCGGGCACCGTAAAAAGGGTTAAAATTTAAGTAAGTATCGACCGCCTAAGCTTGCATAGCATTAGCAAGTCCTTAGCGATACCATCTATTGCTTGTGTGATTTCGCATCACTTGGCCCCAAGAGGCCCCACGGCTTGGCGCCGCTACAGAGAAGCGAAAGTAATCTCTCAAATATTCGGAAGTCGAGTTCGGCCTGTTTCCACGCATTTCCAGTCATCCAAAGTAATCTGACGCATAGTAACGAAACAGATACTTGCGTCATCTTTCCTTCGCGAGGTTCCGCGGCATCCTGCGGCAAATACGGAGTTAAATCTGTGACCTAACTAACAGAACCCCATGAAATAGGGGGGCGTTAGCCATAGGACCCAGATTCGGCACTCCCCACAACCTGCGTCTGCAATTGGCTCCATTTCGCGGCAGCCGGACACCTCCTAGCCGGCGAATCGTAAAATTTTACGCAATTTGGGCAGGTCCATTTCAGGCTGTTCCCCGGTTTTGGAACCCCAGCCGGGCGCGTTAAGCAGAACAAAACGGCCCGTCTCGCACTATCTCCGCGAAAGCAACAAAGCCCGGCACGTTCAGGTCGAGGGGGATCTGGCGAAGCTCGGGAAGGGGATGTCAGATGGAGACCGCTGCTCGCTCGCGCGCCTGGCGCGCAATCCTTGTCCTGTGCGGATTGGTCCTGCTCGGATCAGCCGCCGAGCTTCGCGCCGGCACGCTGCTGTCGCCGGGCGCAGGCCTGCTCGTGCGCAAATCCGCCGAGCCGTTCGGCGTGTTCGCCTTCGCCATCTCCGCCGGCAGCCTGCAACAGAAATGGCTCGCGCTGAAAGACAAGCTCGACGGCGACATGGTGCAGCTCGCGTTATGCGACGGTGACCGGGACAATTGCGCTTCGCCGGCGGCCCTGAAGCTGCTCGCCATCGTCGACCAGGCCCGAGCCCGCGACGGCCGCGCGCGGCTCGGCGAGACCAACCGCGCCATCAACCTTGCCATCCGGGCCGCCAATGACGGCATCGACGACGTCTGGAGCTCGCCGCTAGCGACCTTCGCGCGCGGCGCCGGCGACTGCGAGGACTATGCCATCGCCAAGCTGGCCGCGCTGCGGTTGGCGGGCGTGGCGCCTGAGGACCTCCGCATCCTCGTGGTGCGCGACGTCAGGGCCGGCGAAGAGCACGCGGTTGTCGCCGCGCGCCTCGACGGCCGCTGGCTGATGCTCGACAACCGCCGCATGGCGATGGTCGAGGACGACGCTGCGCGGAGCTACCAGCCGCTGTTCGCGCTCCATCAGTCGGCCGTGATGAAATATGTCGACGAACCGATGCAGGTTTCGATGGTCGCCGCCGAGGCGCGCTGATGGAGCGCAGCGCAATCCGGGGCCGCTGTCGCTTGTCGTACGAGTCCCGGATTACGCTTCTCTCCATCCAGGCTACGAACCTCCGTTCACCAAAAACTCATTCCACCACGCGATCCGGGCGGCTAGCATGGCCACGGCTTTGCGGGGGCGACGGGAATGCGGTTCATCGTGCTGACTGTGATTGCGCTGCTGGCGCTCGCCTTACCCGCGTCAGCGCAGTCCGACCGCTCCATCGCCGATCGGCTGCCGCTGTTCGCCAGGAACAACTGCCAGCAGATTCGCGACCCCGGCAATCAATTGTTCTGCGGTGATGCCACGCTTGCCGCCGCCGCCGAGAAGCTGAACACCGCGATCGAGGCGCGGCTCGCCCGCCTGCCCGATCGCCTTCCCGCGATCGAGGAGAATGCGATCTGGATCCGCCAGCGCAATCTCGGCTGCGGCATCGTCGGCCAGACCGCGATCCGCACTGATGATTTCGAGCGGGTGAAGGCGTGCCTGCTCAAGGTGACCGAGGAGCGCGCCGCGATCCTGCGCGATCCGGATTTCGACTGCCTCGCAGCCAACACCGCGGCGGGCGCGGTGATTTGTGCGGACCCGTCGCTGGCACTTGCCGAAACGGAGCTCAATGGCCAGGTGCTCGGCCTGATCGGCAAGCTGGACCCGACCGCAGCGCGCTTTGCCTTCGCCGAATATGGCAGGTGGACACGAGAGCGCGATCGCAAATGCAATCTGGTCGGCAAGGAGAACGTGCCGCTCCAGGAGCTCGAATCCGCAGAGGATTGCCTCGCCGATCATTTGAAGCACAAAGCCGACGACATCCGCGCGGCGAAGGGCGATCCCAAGAAGGTGTTCGGCCGGCAAGTCGCGGCCCGCATCCCCGACACCGATGCTGTCGACTTCTGCGCGGCGCGGATCCATGCGGCCAATTCGTGCGGCAGCTTCCTCCGCATCAACCGCGTCTACGCGCTCGACAGCCAGGTGACCGAGCAGGAGGCGCAGGTCACCGGCGAAATCGAGATGGCGGTGCTGGCGCCCTTCACCATGTGCAGCAAGGTCGCATCCAGCTGCACCGGCACCTGCTGGGACGCCAGGACGGGTCTTCCGCAGCCGAGCGCCGCCAACAAGGAGCGCTCGGCGGAAGCCTTCAACGTGACGCGTCGCCTGAGGATCCAGCGCACTTTTGCGTTCGTCAAAGCCGCCGACGGCTGGCGCTGCAGGGAGGACGAACTGGCCCCGGTGAATTCGGGGACGGCGAGCGGGGGATCGTAGGCACTTCTTCCTGCTCCCCTTGTGGGAGAAGGTGGCGCGCGCGAGCGCGACGGATGAGGGGTTCTTTCCACACGCTAGACTATTCGTGAGGATAGAGACCCCTCACCCGGCTCGACGCGGCGAGCCACCCTCTCCCACAAGGGGAGAGGGTGCACTGAACTCGCCGCGAGAGAGTCCGCATCAAAACATCAGATTGTCCTTCACCAGGACCCAACGGCCGTTCTTCACCTGCTGCACCTGGGTGACGGTGGTGGCGAGATGGTTGGTCTTCGAGAACACGGTCGGCGGCGAATTGAAGATATCCTGGAACTTGTCGCCGGACTCCAGCGCGTCGAGCATCTTCTGGCCAGTGAGATCCTTGCCAGCCTTGTTGGCATAATGCGCAAACGTCATCACCGCATTGTAGCCGATGATCGCCTGAGTGTTGGCGTCGGCGTTGAACATCTTCTTGTAATTGACGAGCCAGTCCTTCACCTTTCCCTTCGCGGTGTCCTCGTAGGGAATTTCGAAGTTCGAAGCGGCATACAAGCCTTCCACCACTTCCTTGCCGAGCGCCGGCACTTCGAGCACGTTGACGGGCGTGGCACCGAGGAAGGTGACCTCCCAGCCGAGCTTCCTGGCCTCGGTCATGGTGCCGATAGGCTCACGAAGGACCGCGCCGAGCACGACGAGGTCGCAGCCGTCGGACTTCATCTTGGCGACCTGCGCCGAGAAGTCGGAGGCGCCGCGCTTGTAGCTCGTGATCGAGGCCGGCTGCACCTTCATGGCGGCGAGCTGCTGGTTAAAACCATCGAGCACATTTTTTCCGTACTCGTCATCCTGATGCATGATGCACGGCTTCTTGAAATTCTTTGCCTCAATCATGTATTTGAGCGCTGCGCGCGTGCTCTCGACATAGGGCAGGAGGTTGTTGAACTTCAGCCGCTCCTGCGGCTTGGCCGCATCGAACTTGAAGGTGAACTCGGCCGCCGTAAGCGGGAAGAGCTGAAGCACGCCGGCGTCGAGCAGGATATCCTGCGCAGCGAGCACGGTCGGCGATCCCATTGGTCCCACCATCGCGAAAATCTTGTCGCGCTCGATCAGCTTTTGCGAAGCCAGCACGGCTTTCTTCGGATCGTAGCCGCTATCCTCGACTACAAGCTTGATCTTGCGACCCTGGACACCGCCCGCCGCGTTGATCTCCTCGACCGCCATCTTCATGCCGTTGGAGACCGGCACGCCCCAGCCCTTGATCGGCCCCGACAGGTCCTGATGCGTGCCGATGACGATCTCGGATGCCGAGATGCCCTCATTGGTGACCTTGGTTTGAGCGGTGGCCGGCAGACAGGTCAGCGCAAGGGCGCTCACCGCCAGGCCCAGCGCCTTCAGCGATTTCGACATTGCAGTCTCCTCCTTCAGTGGCCCGTGTTGAGCGAAGGATCGGGCCTCTCAAGCCTTCGCCGTTTTCTCAAATCCATCTCTCTTGAGCATGATCCTCCGGATCATGCTCAAGCAACCGCGCGCTCGCGATACATCGCCTCGATCTCGGCGGCGTAGCGCTTGTTCACGAAGCCGCGCTTCAGCTTCATGGTCGGGGTCAGCTCCTCGTCCTCCGGGGTGAGCTGGCGCTCGATCAGGTAGAACTTCTTGATGGTCTCGACGCGGGCAAAATTGCCGTTGACCTGCTCGATCTCGCGCCCGATCAGATCCTGAATCTCCGTCGCCCGGCACAGGCTCGCGTAATTGGTGAAGGGAATGTCATGATCCTGGGCGAACTTCTCGACGTTCTCCTGGTCGATCATCACGAGGCAGGTCAGATACGGCCGCTTGTCGCCGACCACGACGGCATCGGAGATGTAGGGCGAGAACTTGAGCTGGTTCTCGATCTCGGACGGCGTGACGTTCTTGCCGCCGGAGGTGATGATGATGTCCTTCATGCGGTCGGTGATCCGGACGAAGCCCTCGTTGTCGATGGTGCCGACGTCGCCGGTGTGCAGCCAGCCGCGTTGATCGATCGCTTCCGCCGTCTTTTCCGGCTGGTTGAGATAGCCCATGAACAGGAAGTCGCCCTTGATCAGGATCTCGCCCTCGGGCGACAGCGCGACTTCGCCCCAGGACACGGCGGTGCCGACCGAGCCGAGCTTGATCCGCGTCGCCGGCATCATGGTGGCGACGCCGCAATTCTCGGTCTGGCCGTAGAGCTCGTGCATGTCGATGCCGAGCGCGAGATACCAGCGGATCAGCTCCGGCGCGATCGGCGCTGCGCCGGTGAAGGCGACGCGGCAGCGATCGAGCCCGATCATGCGGCGGATGTTGCGGAATGCGAGCCGGTAGGCGATCCGGCTTGCGAGGCGCAACGACAGCGGCGGCGGCTTGCCCTCGATCCGGTAATCGACCATGCGGTAGCCGATGCCGATGGCGCGGCGATAGACCCATTGCTGCAGCGGGGTCGCATCCTTCAGCGCGATGGTGATGGCGGAATAGAACTTTTCCCAGATGCGGGGGACCGCGAGGAAGACGGTCGGCTGCACCTCGCGCAAATTGTCCGGCACGGTTTCCGGGCTCTCGGCGAAATTCATCACCGAGCCGAGAGCGACCGAGATGTAGTATCCGCCGATGCGTTCGGCGACGTGGCACAGCGGCAGGAAGATCAGCCTGTCCTCGTCCTCCTGCGCCGGGATGAAGTCATTGGCGTGACGCATCTGGTGCGTGACGCTGCGGTTGGCGTGCATCGCGCCCTTGGGGGGACCGGTGGTGCCGGACGTATAGACCAGGATCGCGAGATCGCCGGCGCTGCGGCTGTCGATCATCTCCTGCCACAGCGCCTCGCGGCCGACCATGTGATTGCGGCCGAGCGCGCGAAACTCGTCGAGCGACATCACCATGTCGTCGGAGTTGCCGCTGAGGCCCTCCATGTCGAACACGATGATCTTCTGCAGGCTCGCGCAGCGCGCGCGGCAAGCGAGGATCTTGTCGAGCTGCTCCTCGTCCTCGGCGAAGATCACCTTCGTCCGGGAATCGTTGACCAGATATTCGACCTGGGACGACGCATCGGTCGGGTAGATGCCCGAAGCGACGCCGCCGGCGCACAGGATGCCCATGTCGGCATGGACCCATTCCGGCACGGCGTTGGCGATGATGGAGGCGACATCGCCGGGCATGAAGCCGGTCGCATGAAGCGCGTAGGCGATCTCTTTCGATATCGCCAGCCATTCGCGCCAGCTTGTCGGCTGCCAGATGCCGAATTTCTTCTCGCGGATGGCAGGCCGATCGCCCCGCGTCTCCGCAGCGCGCAAGAAGCTCTTCGCGATCGTATCAGCGACCGTCAGCACCGCCGGTCGGGCCATGCACGTCTCCTCCTTGTCGCCTGCCTCCGCTGCCTGCCTTGCCGGCGGTCTCTATTGCGGATGGCGAGCTCATCTTACTGCCAGCTCTTCCTCACCGCCACGTCTTCTTCTTTTTCCAGCGCCGCTCGCCTCGCGCGCCCGCTTCCTTGGCGCCAAGGTAGAACTCCTGGATGTCCTGGGAATGCATCAAGCGGTCGCAGGTGTCGTTCATGACGATACGGCCGATCTCCAGCACGTAGCCGTAATGCGCCGTCTCCAGCGCCACCTTGGCGTTCTGCTCGACCAGCAGGATCGACATGCCCTGCTCCTCGTTGACGCGGCGGATGATGGTGAAGATCTCCTTCACCAGCAGCGGCGACAGGCCGAGCGAGGGTTCGTCGAGCAGCAGCAGCGTCGGCCGGTTCATCAGCGCGCGTCCGATCGCGAGCATCTGCTGCTCGCCGCCGGAGAGCTGGCCGGCGGGCTGGTTGATGCGCTCCTTCAGCCGCGGAAAGTAACCATAGACGCGGTCGAGATCCTCCGCGACGCCATCACGGTCCTTGCGCGGATAGGCCCCCATCATCAGGTTCTCGCGCACCGAGAGGAACGGGAACACTTCGCGCCCCTCCGGCACGTGGCTGAGGCCCAGCCGCACGATCCGGTCGGCCTCCATGCGCTGGATCGGCCTGCCCAGGAATTCGATCGAGCCCTTCTGCGGATCGAGAATGCCCGAGATGGTCTTCAGCACCGTGGTCTTGCCGGCGCCATTGGCCCCCAGCAGGGTGACGATGCGGCCGCGCGGCACCTCCAGCGAGATGCCGCGGATCGCCATGATCGGCCCGTAATAGCTCTCGATGTTGGAGAGTTTCAGGATGATCTCGGGCGTGACAGCGGCGTCCATGCGTCAAGCTCCCAGATACGCGGCGACGACGTCGGGGTGCTGCTGGACGTCGGCGGGCGAGCCCATCGCCAGCACGCGGCCGTAATTGAGCGCGATGACGCGATCGGAGACGCGGTTGACCAGCGACATGTCGTGCTCGACCATCAGCACGGTGACGCCGAGCTCGCTCTTCATGTCGCGGATCCAGAACGACATGTCGTCGGTCTCCTCGACATTGAGGCCGGACGACGGCTCATCGAGCAGGATCAGCTTCGGCTCCGAGCACAGCGCGCGCGCCAGCTCGATCACCTTGCGCACGCCATAGGGCAGGCCGGAGATCAGCTTGTCGCGATAGGGTTCGAGATCGAGGAACTCGATGACCTGCTCGACCCTGCGGCGGTGCACCTTCTCGTTGGCCCGCACGCTCGGCAGGAACAAGAGCTCCTGCCAGAGCTGCGTGGTCGAGTGCCGGTGACGGCCGACCAGGAGGTTGGAGAGCACGGTCGCGTTCTCGAACAGCTCGATGTTCTGGAAGGTGCGGGCGATGCCGAGCTTGGCGATGTCGTAAGGCGGCTCTTCGGTGATATCCTGATCCTCGAAGAAGATGCGGCCCGAGGTCGGCCGGTAGATCCGCGAGATCAGGTTGAAGATCGAGCTCTTGCCGGCGCCGTTGGGACCGATAATCGAGAGGATCTCGCCCTTCTCGACCGCGAACGAGACCGCGTCGACCGCTTTCAGCCCTCCGAAATGCAGCGACAGATTCTCGGCGCGGAAATAGCTCATCGGTTCCGCTCCGACTTCACGTAGATCTTCTGCCGCTTGAAGGTGGCGCGCTTGTAGAGCGGGAACAGCTGGAAGAAGAGTTTTATCTTCAGCCAGCGGCCATAGAGACCCAGCGGCTCGAACAGCACGAACAGCACGATGATGATGCCGTAGATCGCGCCTTTGAGGCCGTTGAGCGAGGCGAAGGCCGCGACCTTCGACTGAATGTTGCCGGCGGTGGCCGGGCCGGCGCCGAACGTCGCCGCGATCCCGGCGATCATGCCGGGCATGTCGTCCTTGAGATAGGTCAGGAACGGATCGATCATCACGATGAAAATCGCGCCCAACACCGCGCCGTGCAGGCTGAAGGTGCCGCCGATCAGGATCACGATGATGAACTCGATCGAGAGCTGGAGCGTGAACATCTCCGGCGAGATGAAGGAGAGCTTGTGGGCGAACAGCACGCCGGCAAAGCCGGTGATCGCCGCCGAGATCGCAAACGACTTCACCTTGTAGAGCGCGACGTTGACGCCCATGCTGCGCGCCGCCGTCTCGCTGTCGCGGATCGCGACGAAGGCACGTCCCGTCGGCGAGCGCAGCAGATTGAGCGTGCCGACGATGGTCAGCACCAGCACTGAGAGGCAGAGGAAATAGAAGGTGGGGCTGTCGCGCGGGACGGTGACGCCGAGCAGCGACAGCGTCTTCACCCGCATGCCCTCGTTGCCGTGGGTGACGCTTTCCCAGCGCGCCAGGATCTCCTCGACGATCAGGGCAAAGGAGATGGTGGCGATGACGAGGTAGATGCCGGTCAGGCGCAGGGCGGGAAAGCCGACCATCGCGCCGATGATGCCGGTCAAACCTCCGGCGGCAAGGAAGTAGACCGGGAACGGCACGTTGTACTTCTGCAAGTATGCCGCCGTGTAGGCCCCGATGGCGAGGAATGCGGCGTGGCCGAGCGAGGCCTGGCCGGTAAAGCCGGTGAGGATCAGCAGCGCGACGCCGACGATCGCATAGATGCAGACGAAGACGAGCTGGCTCATCAGATAGCTGGAGAGCACATAGGGCGCGATCAACAGCAGCGCGAGCAGGATGCCGTAGGAGACCAGATAGCCCGAATGCGGGAACAGCTTGATGTCGTCCTCATAGTCGGTCTTGAACAGGAAGCGCATGCGTTCAGACCTTCTTGCGGACGTGGTGGCCGAACAGGCCTTCGGGCTTCAACAGCAGCACGGCGAGCAGCACGAGGTACGGCGCGACGTCCTTCCAGCCTTCGGGCAGATAGAAGCCGGCCATGCTCTCGATCACGCCGATCAGGACGCCGCCGACCACGGCGCCCGGGATCGAGCCGAAGCCGCCGAGGACCGCGGCGGGAAATGCCTTCAGGCCAAGCACGAGGCCGACATTGGAATGGATGAAGGTGATCGGCGCGAGCAGCACGCCGGCGCAGGTCGCGACCGCCGCGCTGATCGCCCAGACGATCGACACCACGCGCTTGACCGGGATGCCCATGTAGTAGGCCGCGAGCATGTTCTCGGAACTGGCGCGCATCGCGGTGCCGAGCGTGGTCTTGTTGAAGAAGAGATAGAGCAGCGTGCACAGGATCATCGTCGCCGCGATCACCGACAGCTTGTCGTAAGCGAGCACCAGCGAGCCGATGCGGAGCACGCCCTGGCTGAACGGGGTCTCGATCTTCAGATCATCGGTGCCCCAGATCATGCCGGCGACCGAGCGCAGGAAATAGCCAAGGCCGATGGTGGCCATGATGATGGAGAATTGCGGATAGCCGAGGATCGGCCGCACCACCACGCGCTCTGCCAGCATGCCGAACAGCGCCATCGCGGCCACCGCACCGGCAAAGCCGATCCAGTAGTTCAGGCCCATCATGCCGATGAAGGTGAAGGCGAAGAAGCCGCCGAGCATCATCAGATCGCCCTGGGCGAAATTGACGACCTCGGTGGCCTTGTAGACGAGCACGAACCCGAGCGCGATCAGGCCGTAGACGCAGCCGAGCGCAACACCGCTGACCAGCTGCTGAACGAAATCCAGCATTGACGCGCGTCCTCCCGATGCAACCGGCGGTTCTTCCCGACCGCCTTGCCGCATCTTGTGTCCAGTCGCTACGCAGTCGTTTCGCTGCGTTAGCGCCATTTGTCCGGAACCAATTCAGCCTGAACCGCTCCTTACTGTCAACAAACGGTGACTTGCCATTAGTCGAAACCGGATGGCGGAATTTGTGGGCCGTAGATTCACGGTGCCGAAATATCTTGGGATCATGGTCGCGAGCGATGCAAAACCGGATAGTGTGGCCGTCATGAAGCGGGACAAGTCGGCGCTGGAAGTCCTGGGGTTAACGAAGCGTTTTGACCGTCTGGCGGTCGACAGCCTCGATCTCACCATCCACGCCGGCGAATTCTATGCGCTGGTCGGCCCCAACGGCGCCGGCAAGACCACCACCTTGCGCATGGTTGCGGGCCTGCTCCGTCCCGATGCCGGCGCGGTCTCGATCTTCGGCATCGATGCGCTCGAAAATCCCGTCGCCGCCAAGCAGGTGATGGCGTGGGTCTCCGACGAGCCCATGATCTACGACAAGCTGACCCCGCTCGAATATCTCGAATTCGTCGCCGGCCTCTGGGGCATCGCGCCATCGGTCTCGGAGCCGGTCGCGCAGGACCTGCTCGCCTCGCTCGGCCTGGCGCCGCACCGGCACGAGCGCTGCGAAGGCTTTTCCAAGGGCATGCGCCAGAAGGTCGCGCTCGCCGGCGCACTGGTGCATGATCCCAGCCTCATCATTCTCGACGAGCCGCTGACGGGGCTTGATGCCGTCTCCGCGCGCCACGTGAAGGGCCTGCTCAGCGAGCGTGTCCGCGCCGGCTGCACCGTCATCATGACCACGCATATTCTCGAAGTCGCCGAGCGCATGGCCGACCGCATCGGCGTGATCGCCTCGGGTCGCCTGGTGGCCGAAGGCACGCTGACCGAGCTGCGCCAGCAGAACGGCCATGCCGATACCAGCCTGGAGGATCTTTTCATCGCGCTGGTGACGCTTCCGGAAGCCGCATGAGCTCGGCAACCGCGCTCTCCTGGTTCGCACGCCACGAGCTCCGGCTCGCCTGGCGCGAATGGTTCGCCATGATGACCGGCGGACGACGCAAGCGGGCGCGCGCCGCAATCATCGGCCTACTCTGCTTCGCCGCGCTGCTGCATCTGCCGGCCTGGGCGGTGATCGGCCGTTTCGCCGATCTGCAGCTGCCGCTCGACAAATCCTCGCTGATCGTGATCTCGGCGACGATCTTTCTCGCCTGGACCTTGATGCTGTCGCAGGCGATCGAATCGGTGACGCGGGTGTTCTACGCCCGCGCCGATCTCGACCTGATCATGTCCTCGCCGGCGACGCTCGCCAATCTGTTCTCGGTCCGCATCGCCGCGATCGCGCTGACCGTCACCGCGATCGCGCTGCTGTTCTCGACGCCGTTCATCGATGTGCTCGTGATCGGCGGCGGCGCGCGCTGGCTCAGCGCATTCGGGGTGGTCGTCGCCATGGGCCTGTCGGCCGCGGCGGTCGCGATCGCCGTCACCATCCTGTTGTTTCGCCTGATCGGCCCAGCGCGGACGCGCCTGATTGCCCAGATCCTCGCCGCGATCATCGGCGCCGGCTTCGTGATCGCGCTCCAGGTCGCCGCGATCGTGTCCTACGGCACGCTGTCGCGCTTCACCATCCTGACCTCAGGCAGCGTGGCCGCCCATGCCCCCGATGTCGACAGCATCTGGTGGTGGCCGGCACGGGCGGCGATGGGCGACAGCGAAGCGCTGCTGCCGCTCCTGGCGCTCGCTTTGGTGCTGCTCGGAAGCGTCATGGCGATCTTCTCGCACCGCTTTGCCGACACGGCGATCGATGCCGCGGCTTACGGCAGCTCCGGCAGCGAGCGCGCGAAGGAGCGTCCGTTCCGCGGCGGGTCGCGGCAGCAGGCGCTGCGGCGCAAGGAATTCTCGCTGCTCTGGCGCGATCCCTGGCTGATCTCGCAGACCCTGATGCAGCTGCTCTATCTGGTGCCGCCGGCGCTGCTGCTCTGGCGCAGTTTTGCCGACAGCTCCGCGGCGCTGACGCTGATCACGCCTGTGATCGTGATGGCGGCCGGACAGCTTGCCGGCGGGCTGGCCTGGCTGACGATCTCCGGCGAGGACGCCCCCGACCTGGTCGCGACTGCGCCGCTGACGCCATCCGCCGTCGTCCGCGCCAAGATCGAGGTGGTGCTGATCGCGATCGCCGTGATCTTCTGCCCGCTGATCGGCGCGCTGGCCTTCGCCGCACCGATCCAGGCTGCAGTGAGTGCCGGCGCGATCATCCTCAGCGCGGCCTCCGCGACCGCGATCCAGCTCTGGTTTCGGGTGCAGGCCCGGCGCAGCCAATTCCGGCGCCGCCAGACCTCGTCGCGGCTTGCGACCTTCGCCGAAGCGTTTTCCTCGATCGGCTGGGCCGCAACCGCGGCACTGCTGCTTGCACTCCCCATCGCCGGCCTCATCAGCGGCCTGATCACCGCGAGCCTGGTTGCGATCACCTGGAAGTTCAGCCCAAGGCGGGACTGAAGGCGGGACTGATAGCCGGAGTGAGAGGTGCGACACTGACGCGCTGTTGATCGCAGCCCATTGGCCCCGCGCCGCAATGCACGCTAGACTTTCCCTGACATCATCGGGGACGGACTTATGCGGCGACTTGTTTCGACGGCCCTGGCGCTGTTCGGCGCATTCCTGACCCCTGCCCTTGCCCAGCAGCCACAGCGCAGCGAGTGCCTGGCGATGGCGAACGCGGCCCCGCGCGCTCTGCCGGTCGCATTCCGGCCGGCGGCCGGCACAGGCGAGGTCGAGATCACCTATGTCGGCCACTCCACCTATTTCATCGACACGCCCGGCGGCTTGCGCATCGCGACCGATTATAGCGGCGCCTACCAGGTCGGGCGGCTGCCCGACGTCGTGACCATGAACCGGGCCCACAGCACCCACTACTCTCTGTTTCCCGATAAGCGCATTCCTCACGTGCTGCATGGTTGGGGCGAGGACGGAAAGCCGGCGATCGTTTCAGAACACATCAGTGACGCCTTCATCCGCAATGTCACGACCGACATCCGCCGCTATTTCGGCGACGACGCCGGCACCGACATGATCCGCGACGGCAATTCGATCTTCATCTTCGAAGTCGCCGGCCTCTGCATCGGCCATCTCGGCCACCTCCATCACAAGCTCGACGACAGCCATTTCGCCCAGATCGGACGGCTCGATATCGTGATGGTGCCGATCGACGGCACCTACACCATGTCGCTCGAAGGGATTTCTGACATCACCAAGCGCCTGCGCGCCTCCGTCGTGCTACCGATGCATCGCTTTGCCACCCCGCTCGACGATTTCATGCGCCGGATCGGCCAGCAGTTCGAGATCGACCGGCGCTCCGGGCGGTCCTTCCGGATGTCGCGGGACGCGCTGCCGTCGATGCCGACGGTGATCATCCTCGACGGGGTCTGAGGCGCAATTTTCTCCAAGCCTTCTGCCGTCTTCGGTGCTGATCTCCGCGCAACAGGAGATCGACATGAACGACTTTGCGCGACTATTGCACGCCGATGGACCGAATTCCGAGCACGCCGCGGCGCTGCAGCTCTACGGCCGCTTTGTCGGCGATTGGGACGCCGAGATCACGGCCCACGGCCTCGATGGAACCAAACACACCGCGCGCGGCGAGATCCATTTTGGCTGGGTGCTGGAGGGACGCGCGGTCCAGGACGTCTGGATCATCCCGCGCCCCGCGGGCAGCCCGGCCTTTCCGATTGCGGGCAATTGGTACGGCACGACGCTGCGCCTCTACGATTCGACCATCGATGCGTGGCGGATTTCCTGGTTCGATCCTGGACGCAGCGTCTTCCGCCAGCAGATCGGCCGGCCGCGCGGCGCCGACATCGTGCAGGAAGGCACGACGGAGGCCGGCGAACTGACCCGCTGGAGCTTTACGGAAATCACCGGCGATTCCTTCCACTGGCTCGGCGAGACCAAGCCGGCCGATGCAAGCGATTGGCGGCTTGTGGTCGATGTGAAGGCGAAGCGGCGGAAGGGCTAGAGATCTGATGGCTGTTGGTTGAAGCCGTGGGCCCCAGGCTCGCTGCAACCTCTCCCGCCTGCGGGGGAGGGCGGCGCGTAGCGCCGGGTGGGGGCTCTCTCCACATCGGGAGTGTCCCATTGCGGAGACACCCCCACCCCAGCCCTCCCCCGCAAGCGGGAGAGGGAGCGCACGTGCTCCGCCGCTGCTGTGGTGCTCTGAGCAATGCGCGCTGCTGTGCGTGCGTGTGAGATGTTAGGCTCCTCCCTCAAAAGACGACAGGGAGCGGACACCGATGGCTGCAAGCAGTGTGCCCGGCAATACGAGCGGGCTGTTCGTCGAGCCGCGCGAGGACTGGCTCGCGCTGCATCAGGAGCCGATCATTGATCCCTTGCGGCCGATCGTCGATCCCCATCACCATCTCTGGAATCGCGGCCACCGCTATCTGATCGAGGAAATGGCGGCCGACATCGCCTCCGGCCACAACGTCATCGCGACCGTCTATGTCGATTGCCGCTCGATGTATCGCGCGCACGGGCCGGAAGCGTTCCGGCCCGTCGGCGAGGTCGAGTTCGCCAACGGCGTCGCCGCGATGAGCGCGAGCGGCGCTTACGGCAAGGCGGCGATCTGCGCCGGCATCGTCAGCCACGCCAATCTGCTGCTCGGCGACGCCGCAAGGCCGGTGCTGGAAGCCGAGATCGCGGCCGGCAATGGCCGCTTCCGCGGCATCCGCCATTCCTCGGCCTGGGACGAGGACCCGGTCGTCGCCGGCATGTATGCGAACCGGCCGAAGGGCCTGTTGCAGGATCCAGCTTTCCGCCAAGGCTTTGCCTGCCTGGCGCCACTGAACCTCAGCTTCGATGCATGGCTGTTCCATCCGCAGATCGGCGAGCTGACCGAATTGGCGCGCGCCTTCCCCGACACCAGGATCGTGCTCGACCATTGCGGCGGCCCAGCTGGCGTCGGCCGCTTTGCAGGACGGCGTGAAGAGGTGTTTGCACAATGGCGCGCCTCGATCCGCGAGATCGCGACATGCGAAAACGTGGTGGTCAAGCTCGGCGGCCTCGCCATGTGCCTGCTCGGCTACGACTTCCATTTGCGCGAGAGGCCGCCGTCATCCGAGGAGCTCGCCGCGGCCTGGCGCCCTTACGTCGAGACCTGCATCGAGGCGTTCGGACCCAAGCGCGCGATGTTCGAGAGCAACTTCCCGCCGGACAAGGGCCAGTGCAGCTACCAGGTGATCTTCAACGCCTTCAAGCGCATCGCCTCACCCCTGAGCGAGGCCGAGAAGACCGCGCTGTTCTCGCAGACCGCCACCGACGTCTACCGGCTCGAGCTGCCGTCATGACGAGAAGAGGGGCCGGGATGATCCCGCCCCCTCTTCCGTCGTGGCCGCTGGGAAGCGTTCTTGAATTGAGATTATTGTTTGAGCATGATCTTTTCGGAAAACCGCTGCACACTTTTCCGGATCATGCTCTAGCCGGCACCCATCAGGGAGGCCGGACGGCGCTCTCCGGTGGAGGCGAAGATCTTCTTCAGCTTGTTGACGACGCGGATCAGGAAGCCGATCATCACGGGATTGGTCTTGCGGCAGAAGGCGATCTTCTTGACGTGGCCTTCGACATGCCATTTGGCATGCGCGCCGTCGCGGAAGAAGATCACGTCGCCGGGGCCGTAGCGCTTGGGCGGCATGCCGTCGCTTTCGAGCACGATTGATCCTTCCATGATCATGATCGTCTCGTCGATATCGTAGTACCAGTTGAAGCGGCCTTCGGTGCACTGCCAGATGATGGTCGATGCGGTGCCGTCGGCACTGGTGGACAGGATGTGCGAGCGCGACACGGGATTGCCCTCGATGATCCAGGACGGCTCGATCGGCCGCAGCTCAAGCTCGACATTGCAACTACCGATTTCAATCAATGCGCGCGACATCTTCTTCCCCAGCGGGTATAATAAAATATTGCCGGATCTCGGCCCGGATTGCTTCGAAAGATGCCGGGAACGCTAGTCATCGGTTTTTAATTCTTTCTTACGCAGGCCCCGACAATCAGCCGGAAGTTGCAGGCGCGAAGCGGTTAACGCGGCGATTTCCCTGCAAATTCGAGCACATGAACCGATCTTTTCCGGGGTGCGACAAAGTGCGCGGAAGCACAAAATGGAGCCACGCCGATGCCCCTCACGCCCGAGGTTCTGACAGCCAATCGTGAGGCCGTCGCCTGGCTGGTCAGCCTCGATGTCTCCTTCGCGCCGGACGAGGAGCCCTGGTTCACCATCGACGGCATCGAAAACCCCCAGCAGATTGGCAGTGACGGCTTCGGGGGCGCCTTCGTGCTGCTGCCGCCGCAGAATGTGCTTTACGTCTCATCGGAGGGCCGCGCCGGGATTATCGCCGATACGTTCGAAGCGTTCGTCCAGCTCGTCGTCGCCGTCCCTATTGGCTCGACATCCTCAAATTTTCCGGCGGCGGCGACCTCGCGGAGATGCGGCGTGCGGCGGAGGCGCTGGAGGCGACGCTCGACGACGAGGACGAGATCAACGAGGCTCGCGAGGAGATCCTCAAGAGCCTCGACCTGGACGACGCGGACGATCCCGTCGGCGCGCTCTACGAGGCGATCGCCGCTTCCGACGCCATCGTACGAGCCACCGACGGCAGCCCGTTCACGACATTGTTCAACCGCTTCAGCATCGACAACAATCCGATGCTGCGCAACGCGGCGGCGTGAGTTGAATTACGGAACATGCTCGGCCTGCATGGTTCGAGACGCGCCGTAAACGGCGCTCCTCACCATGAGGGTCTAAGATGTCGCAACAGACCAAGACCTCATCCTGAGGAGCCCGCCAGCGGCGGGCGTCTCGAAGGATGGCCGCAAGACGCCCTACTTCGCCCACTCGCCCTTGCGGAATACCGGTACCTTGCTGCCATCGGGCAGGATGCCGTCGATATCAGTCTCGGCCGAGCCGATCATCCAATCAATATGGATCAGGCTCTGGTTGCCGCCTTGCGCGGCGATCTGCTGCGGGGTGAGCTGCGCGCCGTTGATGAAGCACTTCGAATAGCACTGGCCGAGCGCGATGTGGGACGCTGCGTTCTCGTCGAACAGCGTGTTGTAGAACAACAGCCCGCTCTGCGAGATCGGCGAGGAATGCGGCACCAGCGCCACTTCGCCGAGGCGCCGGGCGCCCTCGTCGGTGTCGAGCACCTTGTTCAGCACCTCCGCGCCGCGCGAGGCCTTTGCATCGACGATCTTGCCGTCCTCGAAGCGCACCGCGATGTTGTCGATCAGCGTGCCCTGATAGGACAGCGGCTTCGAGCTCACGACATGGCCGTAGACGCGGCGGCAATGCGGCGTGGTGAAGACCTCTTCGGTCGGGATGTTGGCGTTGCAGCTGATGCCATTCTTGGAGAGCGAGGCGCCGCCCTCCCATTCGTGGCCATCGGCAAGGCCAATGGTGAGGTCGACCCCCGGTCCGTTGTACTGGAGCGCGCGGAAACGCTGGCCGTTGAGCCAGTTGGTACGCTCACGCAACACCGCATTGTGGCTCGCCCAATTGCCCATCGCGTCCTCGCGATCGACGCGGGACGCCGCGAAAATCGCATCCGCGAGCTTGCCGACCGCGACGTCCTCGGGATCATCAGGAAACACCTGCCTGGCCCAGGACAGGCTCGGATAGGCGATGATGTTCCAGTTGGTGTCGAAATTGACGATCTTTTCCAGCGCAGGCTGATAGGCCATCGAATTCGCCTTGCTGGCGCGCGCCACCTTGGAAGGATCCTCACCCGACAACAGCATCGGATTGTCGCCGACGATGGCGAGCCGCGCGGTGTTGTCGGAGAACGCCTTGGCCATGCCTTCGTAGAGCCAGCCGGCGGCACGATCGAAACTGCTGTCGTGGCCGTGGCGGTAGCGCGCCAGCGTCATCTCCTCGTCCGACAGGATCGGTGTCACGATGCCGGCGCCGGCCTTGTAGGCATGAACGGCGATCCGCCGCACCAGCGGCAGCGCGATCGCGGGCGCCGTCAGAAGCAGATCCTGTCCCGGCCGCAAGCCCAGGCCCACCTTCACCGCCACCTCGGCCAGCCGGTCGAGCTTCACGGGATCGATGGGAGTGGCGGAATTGCGGTGATCAGTCATGCGGGGCCCTCTGCCGAAAGTCTGTCGTTCAATCTAAGTCTAGCATCGCGGGACGCAAGTGCGCGAGCACATTGCGACATGGAGAAGATACGCAGTTTCACGCATTTTGGTTTTCAACGCGTTGCCGATTTCAGCACCCGGTCAACCATGGCGGGCGCGAGGCCGAGGTAATTTTTCGGTGAGGTGAGCGCCTCGATTGTGGCGCGATCGATGCGGCTCGATATCCGGGAGTCCACGGACAGCGCGTCGGCCAGGCTCATTCCCTTCTCGTTGGCCTGACGGCAGGCATCATAGACCACGTCATGGGCCTCCTGCCGGCCGAGTTGTGGCGCGAGCCCCATCATGACCGCCTCGGCCACGATCAGGCCGCGGCTGACCGCAAGATTGTCGTTCATCTTCGCCTCATCCACGATGAGGCCTGCGAGTGCGAACTTCGCCTGGTGCAGCGCGCCGGCGGTCAGCACGAAGCTCTCCGGAATCGCCATCCACTCGGCGTGCCAGGGGCCCGTGGCGCGTTCGAAATCCTGCACCATGGCGTCGAGCATCAGGCCGGCATGCTGGCGCACCGCCTTGGACGCCGCCAGCATCAGCTCCGACGAGATCGGGTTGCGCTTCTGCGGCATGGTCGAGGAGGCGCCGCGTCCCTTCACGAAGGGCTCGTAGACTTCGGCGAACTCGGTCGAGGCCATGATCATGATGTCGAGTGCGATCTTGCCGAGCGAGCCGGTGACGAGCGCAAGGAAGTTCACGGCTTCTGCAAAGCCGTCGCGAGCGACGTGCCAGGTCGAGGCGGGAATGCCGAGCTTCAGCTCCGCGCAGAGCGCCTCCTGCACCTCAAAACCCTTGTCGCCGAGCGAGGCCAGCGTACCTGCGGCGCCGGCGAACTGGCCGACCAGCACGCGCGGCTTCAATTGCGTCAGCCGCTCGGCGTGGCGGTCGAACATGGCGAGCCAGATCGCGGTCTTGTAGCCGAAGGTCACTGGCAGCGCCTGCTGGAGATGGGTACGGCCCGCCATCGGTGTGTCCCGGTAACGCTTCGAGAGGTCGGCGAGGATACGGCGAAGTTCGGCGATGTCGTGCTCGACGATCTCGAACGCGGCGCGCAGTTGCAACACCACGGCGGTGTCCATGATGTCCTGCGTGGTCGCGCCCCAATGCACGTAGCGGCCGGCCTCGCCGCACTGCTTCACCATCTGATGCACCAAAGGGAGGATTGGATAACCGACGATGTCGGTCTCCTGCCTGAGCAGATCGAAGTCGAGCGCGGCGACGTCGGTCCGCGCCGAGATCTGATCGGCGGCCTGCTGCGGGATCACGCCGCACCTCGCCTCAGCCTTCGCCAGCGCCACCTCGACCTCGGCATAGCGTGCCACCAGCGCGACGTCGGAGAACACCTCCCGCATCTCGGGCGTACCGAAGGCGTCGCGGAACAGCATGGAATCGAGCACGGTGGTGGAGGCAGCAAAGGCGGGCATGGGCATTTCTTCGTGGTTGGTGTTTGTGTGGGCGACAGCTTACGCAGGGCACGCGGTCCGGCAAAGGACATTCGCGGCTCGTCGCACATTCGTCCCGCACGACGACATACGACGCACATCGCACGATCGCCCGTCATCCCGAAGTGCCGGAGCGAAGCGGAGGCCTCGAAGGATGGACGGCCCGGCTGCATCGTGGCCGTCCCACCCTCGAAGCTCCCCACGCGGCGCCTTGCGCCGCGCGGCTCGCCCCTCAGGATGACGGGTCGATTTCGGACGGAACATCCGGTCAACATGTCGCCCACACAGCGTCTACCCCAATCGCACGGGATGGCTGCCATCACGCGATCGCGATGAACCAAGCGGCCCCTTCGGCAGACTCACAGTTTTCGACCCAAATTTCATTTTGTTTTTTTGCTAGCCCCAATTCGTAATGAGGCCTGAGTTTCGACGTGCAGTTTCTGTTCCGGGATCACCTTCTCGATACCGACCGGCGCGAGCTGAGCCGCGAGCAGGTTCCCGTTGCCGTAGAGCCGCAGGTTTTCGATCTCGTCGTCCACCTGATGCAGAACCGCGATCGGGTGGTTAGCAAGGACGAGCTGATCGACAAGATCTGGCACGGGCGAAGCGTCTCCGAATCCACCTTGACCAGCCGGATCAACGCGGCGCGCAAGGCCGTCGGCGACAGTGGCGCGAGCCAGGCGCTGATCCGCACCATCGCCCGCAAGGGCTTTCGCTTCGTCGGCCATGTCGAGGCCAAAGGTAGCACGATGGGTGGCGCAATCGCGCCGGAGCCCGGCTACGCCGCGCGGGTGCAGCGCGCCGCACTCACGCTTCCCGAGCGGCCGGCGATCGCCGTGCTGCCCTTCACCAACATGAGCGGCGCGGCCGAGCAGGATTATTTCTCCGACGGCATCAGCGAGGACATCATCACCGCGCTGTCGAAGCTGCGCTGGTTCTTCGTCATCGCGCGCAACTCCTCCTTCGTCTACAAGGGCCGCGCCGTGCACATCCGCGAGGTCGCGCGGGAGCTCGGGGTTCGCTACGTGGTCGAAGGCAGCGTGCGGCGGAGCGGCGAGCGCCTGCGCATCTCGGCCCAGCTCAACGACGTCTCGACCGGCAGTCATCTCTGGGCCGAGCGCTACGACCGCGAGCTCGCCGACATCTTCGCCGTGCAGGACGAGATCACCGAGGCGATCGTCGCCGCAATCGAGCCGCAGCTCTACGCTGCCGAAAGTTTTCGCGCCCAGCAGAAGCCGCCGGGCAGCCTGGATGCCTGGGACCTCGTGATGCGCGCGCTGTCGCATCACTGGCGCAGCACGCGCGAGGACAATGCCGCCGCGCAAGGGCTGCTCGAAAAGGCCGTCGCAATCGATCCCGCCTATGGCAAGGCGCTGGGACTGCTCGCGACCAGCCATATCTTCGGCGCGCATATGGGCTGGGCCGACATGGCCGCGACAGTGCCGATCGCAGAACGCGCGGCGCTCGCGGCGGTGGAGGCCGATCGCGAGGATGCCTGGGCCCATCATGGCCTTGCCTACACCTATCTGTTCCGCCGCCGCTTCGACGACGCGCTGGCGGAGTTCGAGCTGGCGCTGACGCTCAACCCGAACTTCGCGATGGCGCACGCCTTTTACGGCGTGACGCTGTGCTACGCCGGACGATGGCAGGACGGCGATGCCGCCGCACGTCGCGCGCTGCGGCTGAGCCCGCGCGATCCGCTCGCGGCGGTCTATTGCGGGGTTGCGGCCTATGCCAGGTTCGTCGGCCGTGACTATGACGGAGCCGTGCAGATGGCGCGGGAATCGATGCGGCAGCGCGGCGATTTCGTCGGCGCGCACCGCGTGCTGACGGCCGCCGCCGGGATGTCAGGAGATCCGGCGCTGGCAGCGTCCGCCCTGGAAGGCCTGCGCCGCGCCCAGCCCGAAGTCTCGCTCGCCTGGATCACGCGCGAGCTACCGATGCTGCGGGACGAGGACCGTGCGCACTATCTGGAAGGATTGCGGCGCGCGGGAATGAAGTGACCGCGTCCCGCCTTCTCCCATCGCAGGCGCGATCGCGAGCTAATTTAGGCGCTAGTCGTCGTCGGGCCCGAACAGCCTGATCTGCGGGAAGCCGCCGCGCGGCCGGCTGGCGTAATCACGCACATCGGAATCTTCGCGGATGTTGCGCGCGACGTCGTCCCAATCGGTGCGATCGCGCAAGCCGCGCTGCTCGCGGGAATCGTAGTGGCGGCGCTCGGTCCAGCGCTCGCGGCGCTCCATCCGGCGCCGCTCGGACGCAGCGCGCTTGGCGTCGGAGTCCCTCGCCTTGGCATAGGCGTTCTCGGGTGAAGAGGCCGGCTCGGTCGAGGCTTGCTGCTCAGCCGGCTTTACGGCCTGCGGAGGCGATGCGATTGCTGGCTTCGACTGTTCCTTGGACTGTTCCCTGGGTGGCTCGACCGCGGCCGCTGGCGAAGGCGGCGGCGCCGGCGGTCCGGCATTCGCCTGAGTGGTCTGCGTGTCGGGCTTTACAGCTTCCGGCTTCGCTTCGGCTTGCGCCGGCGCGGCAATCATTGCGCCGAAGGCTTGCGAGCCGGTGAGATAATTGACGCGTTCCGACG
This sequence comes from Bradyrhizobium sp. CCBAU 65884, assembly GCF_028128835.1. Classification (NCBI taxonomy): domain Bacteria; kingdom Pseudomonadati; phylum Pseudomonadota; class Alphaproteobacteria; order Hyphomicrobiales; family Nitrobacteraceae; genus Bradyrhizobium; species Bradyrhizobium sp. CCBAU 65884. The sequence continues at coordinate 92,675 of NZ_LBJU01000125.1, forward strand.
GCGCGCTCGTCTGTGCCGGCGCGCCCGCGGACTCCGCGCGCTGCGCCATCTTGCTGGTGTCCGGGCCCTGTTTGGACGCGACCGGGTTCATGATGTTGCCGGCAACGATGCCCCCGCCAAGACCGATGGCAATGGCCGCGATAATAGTTCCGGCACCGACGAAATAAGCTGTCGAGGCGCGCATTGATCCACTCCCTCTTTGGGGCGAGCAACGCACGTTGATTGCCAGATGTTCCTGATGCAGGAGCGGTTCCCGGAGGAACCCCGCGTGTCAGATCTGCTGCGCGACTTTTTCGAGCCCGATGAGGCGGGCGAGCTTGCGCACTTCTTCCTTCTGATCGTCACGCAACTGGAACAGCAGCGGCATGGCGGCCGACTTCAACTGCTGGACCTCGTCGCAATTCGGATCGATCTGCGCGCTGGGTGGCGCGTTCGGATTGGAGAGTTTGTTGGCCGAGATCTTGCGGACGACGTTGCGCAGCGCGGTCTCGACCGAAGGCCAGTAATATTCCTGCGACGAAGACAGCTTCAGCCGGTCCCGGATGCCAGAGATCTGTGCGTCGGATAGCAGGGTATAGTGTTTCTGCGGCTGCGGCTTGGCGACAACCTTCGGCTTGGCCGGAACTTCGACGGCGGGAACTTCAGCCGCGGCGGGCGCTTCGGACGCACTCAACGACGCCTTGGGCATCGGGAAATCGGATGGTGTGGCGGCGGCAAAGGCCTGGCGCAGCGGCTCGGCCAGCACGGGTGCCCGCGAAAGCCTGTCGGCCGGCACCTGGACCGGCTCGATCGCGGCCGAAGCCAGGGCCAGGGTCGGAACCAGACGGTCGGCCTTGGCGGCGCGGTTGGTGGCGAGCGGCTTGGCTGGAGGCGTCTGCGCGATCATCTCTTCGCTGACGCTGGGCACGCTGTCCCGGCCAAGAATGGCGGTGGTGGCGGCACCCAGGACGAGGAAACAGGTCAGCACAACGATGGTGATGGCTTTGGACAAACGTCTCTCCGCGCCCAACTTCAAGTCCACGTGATCACTGCCCGACAACTGGGCGATAATTAAGGCTTAACCGTGCCATCGCGGCGGCAATCGCGCGGACTGCGGCGACATCGCCCGGAAAACTCAAGGAAATCAGGCAGCTGCCGAAAGGTCGTAGGCGTCCTGGATGTCGGCGACGATCTCCGAGGCCTCCCACACCGCGCGCGGCTCGACCGATTGCAGCGTCACCGTCCAGTTGCCGCCCCGGCGGGTGCGGGGGACGCTGACGATGTCGAACCGGACGTTGCGGCACAGCGGGTGGCGCGCCAGGGCATGAGCGACGCGGACGCGGATTTCGTCCAGCGAAGCCGCTGTCTTGCTGTTGAGAAAATCGAAGTCCATCGCCTGTCCCTCTCGGCCCTGATTGGCGGGCCGTGAGGGGGATTCTTGGCCGGCGTTGGTTAATCTGCCGTTAAATAAGGGGAGCGGAGGAGCCCGGGATTAACCGTGATCCACACCGTCGTGGCCCGGCTCGACGGGCTGCGCCTACGGCCCGCCCGCCGCACGATATTCGGCGAGCGTCCGCGCAACCAGCTCGTCAACCGCCGGCACGTCCGTCACCCCCGAGGTCGAGTGCCCGCCGCTCCAGATGTCGCGCCAGCGCTTTGGCCGGCTCTCGCGCGCGGCAACGTCGATATCCTCAGCGATATCGATCGCGCCGCGTGCCGGGAGATCGTCGGGATCGAGGCCGGCGGCCACGATCGACGGCCTCAGCATGCTGGTCTGCAACCCCGTGAACGCAGTGGTGAGCAGAATGTCGTCGGCGCAGCTCTCGACCAGCATGCGCTTGTAGCGTTCGTCCGCCATGCTCTCGCGCGTCGCGATGAACTTCGTGCCCATATAGGCGAGATCGCAGCCGAGCACTTCGGCCGCATGCAGCGCTTGGCCGTCGCTGATGCCGCCGGCGAGCACGATGATGCCATCGTAGAATGCGCGCACCGCGCGGACGAAGGCGAACGGATTGAGCCAGCCGGTCTGCCCGCCCGCGCCCGCCGTGAGCAGCACGAGCCCATCGGCACCTGCTTCCGCCGCCCGTTCGGCGTGGCGGATCGAGGCGACGTCCGCCAGCACCAGCACGCCGGCGTCATGCAGCGGCTTCAGCACAGGCGCGGGCGAGCCGACCGAGGTGATGACGATCTCCGGCTTGTGCCGCAGCAGCACGGCGAGATCCTGCGCGAGCCGCGCATTGGAGCGATGCACGATCAGGTTCGGGCAGAGCGGCGCAGCCTTGCGGCCGGATTGGTCTTCGTGCCGGCGCAGGCGCGTCGCGATCGCGGTGAGCCATTCATCGAGCTGCTCCGTGCTGCGGCAATTCGCGGTGGGGAAGCTGCCGATCACCCCATGGCGGCAGGCCGCGACCATGAGCTCGACGCCCGACACCAGGAACATCGGCGCTGCGATCAGCGGCAGAGCGAGACGATCGCCGAAGCGTTGCAGTCGATCTGATGGCACGCAAATCTCCTCGTCACGCTTGCCTCCCGGTGCGGGCTTTGTCGTTTCCTCCCGCAGTCTCTGTGCTAGCGTCATCGGCAACATTGGCACGCCAGAAGCCGGTGACAAAGCAACGAGGAAACATATGTCCGATCCGCTCCACGCATCGTCCCCGACTTGTGCGCAGACGCTACGGGCGTTGTCGCGCTATCCCGGCCGCACCGCGTTCGCATGGCCCGAGGGATCGCTGAGCTATCAGGGCACTCTCGACCTGATCGGACGCATCCAGGGCGTGTTCATGCGGCTTGGCCTGCAGGCCGGCGCGCGCGTCGCCTTCCTCACCGCGAACCGCGCCGACAGCTGGTGCGCCGGTGTCGCTGCGCAATTGTCGCGGCTCTGCATCACCTGGCTGCATCCGCTGGGATCGCTGGAGGACCAGCTGTTCCAACTCGAGGATTCCGAGGCCGTGATGCTGGTGGTCGACGCGGCCGCCTTCCGCGACCGCGGCGGCGAGCTCTCCGCGAGGGCAACCCGGCTGAAGGCGGTCTTCACCACGGGGCCGGCCGGTTACGGTGTCGATCTGCTGGCGGCGATCGAGAGCGCGGGACACGCCAGCGCGCGGTGCCTCGCCGGTCTCGACGATCTCTCCACGCTGAACTACACCGGCGGCACCACCGGCAAATCCAAGGGCGCGCTGCGCTATCACCGCGAGAACGCCGGAGCCGCCGCTGCGATCCTCGCCGATTTCGAGATCCCCGACGCCGCCCGCTACCTCACGGTCGCCCCGATCAGCCATGTCGCGGGCACGAAAGTGCTGCCGACCTTGATGCGCGGCGGCACCGTGCACATGCTGAAGGGATTCGATCCCGAGGCGGTGCTGACCACGATCGCGCGCGAGCGCATCAACTTCACGCTGTTCGTGCCGACCATGATCTACGTGCTGCTCGATCATCCCTCGCTTGATAAGACTGACCTGTCCTCGCTCGAGCTGGTGCTCTACGGGGCGTCAGCGATGTCGCCGAGCCGGCTGGTCGAGGGCATCGAGCGGATCGGGCCGGTGTTCTCGCAGCTCTATGGCCAGACCGAATGCTACCCGGTCTCGGTGCTGCGCAAAGCCGACCACGATCTTAAGGCACCCGAGCTGTTCCTGTCCTGCGGCTTCCCGATCGCAGCCTGCGAGGTCAAGATCCTCGACGACAACGACCAGGAGGTGAAGACCGGCGAGGCCGGCGAGATCTGCGTGCGCGCCCCGCACGTGATGGCGGAATACTGGAAGCGGCCCGACATCACCGCCGAGACGCTGAAGAACGGCTGGGTCCACACCGGCGACATCGCGCGCAAGGACGAGCGCGGCTACATGTTCATCCTCGACCGCAAGAAGGACATGATCGTCTCCGGGGGCTTCAACATCTTTCCGCGCGAGGTCGAGGACGTGCTGTCGCAGCACGCCGATGTCGCCATGGTCGCGGTCGTCGGCATTCCCGACGAGAAATGGGGCGAGGCCGTCACCGCCATCGTCGTGCCGCGCGAGGGCGCAAGGCCTGATCCGGACGAGCTGATCAACCTCGTGAAGACGCGAAAAGGCTCGGCGCATGCGCCCAAGCAGATCCAGTTCGTGAAGCAGCTGCCGATGACCGGTGTCGGCAAGGTCGACAAGAAGGTATTGCGTGCGGGGTTCTGGAGCGGGCGGGACCGGATGGTGGGGTAAAACCCCGGGATTTTACGGTATGATTGTGGCCCCGGCACCACAACGAGCAACGGAGTATGCGCCGGCAATGGCCGCCCGATTGCAGGCGAATCGGGGAATCACCTAGACCGCTGACGGGGCTGGGAAGCGGAGTAAGCAATGAGAGTCGCTTCCCTGGAAAGTGCAGTCGCCGCGGTCACCTTGATCACGGCTATCGTCGTGGTGCTGTGGGAGATCAAGATCTTCTACGGAATGTGAACTGGCAGGATGCCTCGTCGCACACGACCAAGCATCCCTTCCGCGGCGGCGGAAGCCTGCCGTTCAATCGGCTCACAGAGCGACAGCAGCAAAGGCCGTCACGCTCACCGCTTCTCGATCACCAGGCTCTGCACCGCGCGGCCGAAATAGCCTTGCCGGTCCGCCAGCCGCGACATTGCGAGCCCCGCGCCGTCGGGTCCGATCCAGGAGTCGCCGTCGAGCAGGATCCAATCGCCAATGGGCTGGCGCGAGAAATTCACGGTGAGGTCGGCGTTGATGTAGGTCCAGGCGCGAAAATCGAGCGTCGAGGCGGTGCCGTTGGAAAAATCGGCGGCGACCACGGCGCGCATGGCCTGCGAGATCGCTTCGCCCTCGATGAGCGGATGATCGACGCGAAACCAGATCGCGCCGGCGCCGGCCTGGCCGAAGCGGCCACGCGCGGCGCGCATCGAGACCGAACGCACGAACGGGCTGGTGGCGGCGTGACCGTCCTCGACCAGCGAGTCCTCCGGCATGGGCAGCGTCACCGGCACCGCCTTGACGTCGGCGGGCAACGACAGCGCCTGGCGCCTGATCTTGAGCACGGTGGCGCCGACGACCTGCAAACCGTCGGCGAGCAGCTTGATTTCGCAGAGCTGGATCTTGCGGCCCTCACGCAAGACGTCAGTCACGATCGTCAGCGGCGCGACCGGAACGGGCCGCATCAGATCGATGGTGACGCGCGCGATATCCATCGGAGCAGGCGTCGGAATGCGTTCGGCCGCCCATGTCACCAGCGAGGCCGGCGCCGAGCCGTGCTGCATGCGCCGATCCCAGGGACCGGCGGCATCCGGACTGGTGACGACGCTGTCGCCGTCGACACGGTAGATGGGGGGCATGTTTTAATCAGTCTTGGTTGACGTTCCCCGGACGCTGCGCAGCGCGTAGCGGTGAGCTGCTGATCCGGGGTCCGTGCCTTGCGGCGATGGGTCCCGGCTCTGCGGAGCAATGCTACGCACTGCACCGCGTCCGGGACACGAGAAACTACAACGGCGGATCGATCGCCTCGTCGTATTCCTTCTTGAAGCGCGCGATCAACTCGGCGGCAGGCATAACCTTCTCTACGCTGCCGATGCCCTGGCCCGAGCCCCAGATCTCCTTCCAGGCCTTCGGCTTGGCGCGCTCGCCGGAAGCGTCGGTGCCGAAATTCATCTTAGAGGGATCGGAGGTCGGCAGGTTTTCCGGATCCATGCCGGCGGCAAGGATCGAGGGCTTCAGATAATTGCCGTGCACGCCGGTGAAGAGGTTAGAATAGACGATGTCGTCGGCGGTCGAGCCCGCGATCATCTCCTTGTACTTCTCCACCGCATTGGCTTCCTTGGTCGCGATGAAGGCCGAGCCGATATAGGCGAAGTCGGCCCCTAAGATGCGTGCGGCGCGGATCGCCTTGCCGTTGCCGATCGCACCCGACAGCGCGGTCGGGCCGTCGAACCATTTTCGCGTCTCGGCGACGAAGGCCAGCGGCGAAATGGTGCCGGCATGGCCGCCGGCACCGGCCGCGACCAGGATCAGGCCATCGGCGCCCTTCTCGATCGCCTTGTGGGCGAATTTCTGGTTGATCACGTCGTGGAAGACGATGCCGCCCCAGCTGTGCACGGCCTGGTTCAGCTCCTCGCGTGCGCCGAGCGAGGAGATGATCATCGGCACCTTGTACTTGGCGCAGAGCTGCATGTCGTGGTCGAGACGGTTGTTCGACTTGTGCACGATCTGGTTGACCGCGAACGGCGCCGAGGGCTTGTCGGGATGCGCGCGGTCATAGGCCGCGAGCTCCTCGGTGATGCGCGCCAGCCATTCGTCGAGCAGCTCCGGCGGCCGCGCGTTCAGTGACGGAAACGAGCCGACCACACCTGCCTTGCACTGCGCGATCACGAGATCGGGCACCGAGATGATGAAGAGCGGCGAGCCGATCACGGGGATCGACAGGCGTCCTTTGAACAAGGCAGGCATGGACATTGCGGGACGATCCTCTGTTGGCAGGTCAATGGAAGGTTGACCGCCATACCAACAAGGCAATCTTTCCACTGTCAAGTATTGCGTTTTGGCGCCGTAGGCGGCACCCGCGACACTATTCCAAGATGCGGAATTCTTTCCTCGTCATTCCAGGGCGACGCGTCAGCGTCGAACCCGGAATTCATCGGGCATCAATGCGCGTAGCGAGATGGTTCGGGCTCGCGCTACGCGCGCCACGGAATGACAGCGACCGCCTACCCCAGCAGATCCGGATTGATCAGCCGCTCGAACGAGAACATCTCGTCCCACTTCTCTTGCGTCAGCAGCTTGCGTTCGGCCACCACGATCTGGTGCAGCGACTTGCCGCTCTTGTAGCCCTCGCGCGCGATCTCGGCGCATTGCTTGTAGCCGAGCAGCGGCTTCAGCACGGTGACGATGCCGAGCGAGTTGAGCACCATGTTGCGGGTGTGCTCCTCGTTGGCGGTGATGCCGACGACGCAATTCTCGCGCAGGCTGTTGACCGCGCGCTCCATGGTGCGGATCGAGAAGAACAGCGCGAACGAGATCACCGGCTCCATCACGTTGAGCTGGAGCTGGCCGGCGCTGGCGGCCAGCGTCACCGTGGTGTCGAGGCCGATGACGAGGAAGCTGGTCTGGTTGACGACCTCGGGGATCACGGGATTGACCTTGCCCGGCATGATCGAGGAGCCCGGCTGCAGCTGCGGCAGGTTGATCTCGTTGAAGCCGGCACGCGGGCCGGAGGCGAGCAGACGGATGTCGTTGCAGATCTTGGTCAGCTTGCTCGCGGTGCGCTTCAACACGCCCGAGAGCTGCACATAGGCGCCGGTGTCGGAGGTCGCCTCGACGAGGTCGCCGGCGAGAATGAAGTCGACGCCGGTCAGCGCGCTGAGGTGCCGGACCGCGAGCTTGGGATAGCCGACCGCAGCCGTGACGGAGGTTCCGATCGCGGTGGCGCCGAGATTGATCTCGCGCAGCAGCGCACGCGCTTCCGAGATGCGGTCGACCTCCTCGCCGATCGTGGTGCCCCAGCCCCGGAATTCGGCCCCGAGCGACATCGGCACGGCATCCTGCAGATGCGTGCGGCCCATCTTCAGGACACGATCGAACTCGCGACCCTTGGCGAAGAACGCTTCCTGGAGCTGACGCAGCGCGGTCATGTAGCTCTCGAGCCGCAGGATCAGCGCGAGGCGAAAGGCGGTCGGATAGGTGTCGTTGGTCGACTGGCCGTAATTGACGTGATCGTTGGGGCTGACGTGCTGATAGTCGCCCTTGCCGAAGCCGAGCGATTCCAGCGCGAGGTTCGCGATCACCTCGTTGGCGTTCATGTTGGTGGAGGTGCCGGCGCCGCCCTGGATGAAGTCGGTGACGAACTGGTCCATCATGTCGCCGGCGATCACGCGGTCGCAGCCGAGGATGATCGCGTCCGCGACCCTGGCCTCGATCGCGCCGAGATCCCGATTGGCCATGGCGGCGGCCTTCTTGACGTAACCGAGCGCCTTCACGAAGTAAGGCTCCTGGTTCATCGGAATGCCGGTGATGTGGAAGTTCTCCTTACCCCGGATGGTCTGGACGCCGTAATAAATGTCGTCGGCGATCTCACGCTGTCCGAGGAAGTCCTGCTCCGTACGGCTCATGGGCGCTCCTTGTTGCTCGCGCGACGTCCTCTAGTTCTGGCACAGCGCGCTGGTCACGAAAGTGTCGGTGCGGCAGTCGTCCGGCTTGCGAGCCCTGCCGGGAATCAGGACCTTGGCCGAGCATTTTTCCGCGGAGTCGGCATTCAGGCTCTTGCCGTCCTTGTAACCCTTGCTCTGGCAGAGCTGGTCGGCGGCCTGCTTGCAATCTGGCGCGCCGTTGGACGAGGCCGGACAGGCCACCCGGCCCGACACCATGGTCGAAGGCTTCGCCAGCCGCGACAGATCGTTCATGGTCTCGCTCGGGCTTTTGATCGGCGGCAGGATCGAGGGTAGCTTGTCGAACAGCTTGCCCATTTCATTGATCAGCCCGGGATTTTCCGCTGCCGCCGGCGGCGCCGATGGAGCGGGCGTCGACGGCTGAGGCGCGGCCTGCGGCCCCTGCTCCTGCAGGCCAAGCACCGGCGGAGCGGATTGCGGCCATCCGGTCCCGGCGGCACCGAGCAGGACCAGCAGCACTGCTGATATCACCGTCCCGAGCCGCAAGGCCGGATTGCCGGATCGAACCATCATGACGGCAACCGTAGCCGAACCCGGCCCGGCGGCAAAGCGCGGGTTACCAAGTGAGCATGATCTCCGCGCAAACGCGTTCCGCGTTTGTCGCGAGGGAAAACCGCTTCACACCTTGCGCTGACGCGGCCCTTCGGGTCCGGATCATGCTCTAGATCAACTTGATCGCCACCACGAAGCCGAGCACCAGCACGGCAGCACCGACCGCCACCACGAGACCGAGATGCTTCTCGATCTGGACCCGGATCCAATCGCCATAGCGGTTGAGCAGGATGGCGACGATGAAGAAGCGTCCGCCGCGCGCGACGATCGAGCAGATGGTGAACAACAGAATGTTGTAGCCGGCAAAGCCCGAGGTGATGGTGACGAGCTTGTAGGGGATCGGCGTCAAACCCTTGAGCAGGATGATCACCGCGCCCCACTCCGCATAGGAGGCACGGAAGGCGTCGACCTTGTCGCCGAGGCCGTAGACCTGGATCAGCCAATGACCGACCGAGTCGAACAGCAGCGCGCCGATGGCGTAGCCCAGGATGCCGCCGAGCACCGAGGTGATGGTGCAGACGGCCGCGTAGAGCCAGGCGCGCTGCGGGCGCGCCAGCGACATCGGAATCAGCATCACATCCGGCGGCACCGGAAAGAAGGAGCTTTCGGCGAAAGACACCGCTCCCATGATCCAGAGCGCGTAGGGCTTGTGAGCGGCGTCGATGCACCAGTCGTAGATACGTTTCAGCATGGCGCCGCGATGAAGCACCATGGGACGGATTTGTCCATGCCGAGATTGAGGCGAATTATGACGTTTCTAGTGGCGCTTGCGCGCGGCACGCCCCTCGAGCGCGACAATTGGCCGCCTGGCAGCCACGCGCGGTGACGCGACCTTGGGCAGCTTCATCGACGATTTCGGCAGCTTCTCGGCAATGCCGAGCATGTCTTCCCGCCGCGTCATCTCGCGCCAGACGTCCTCGGGGCGCACGCCCGCAGAGGCCCAGAGCACGGTGAGATTGTACAGGAGATCGGCGCTTTCCCGGATCACGGCGTCGGTATCGCCATTGACGGCATCGATCACGACCTCGATGGCCTCTTCGGCGAGCTTCTTTGCCATTTTCGAGGGCCCGCGCTGAAACAGCCGGGCCGTACGCGATGTTGCCGGATCAAGATCCCTGGCCGCGAGCATGGTACTCAAAACTACTCTAAACAAATGGCGAGCGTGTTAACGCGCGGCAATAAAAGCAGAAAACAGGCCGGCGCGGCAAGCGCGACGGCCTGTCATGGTCAACTCCGGCTGCCAGAGCTAGTAGCAGTTCTGGTAGTAACCTTGGCCGCAGAACTCGGACGGAGCGGTGCCGCCGTAGCGCTGATATTGGAAGTTCGGGCCTGGACCATAATAGGGTCCGTAGGAAGGGCCGCTGTAATAGGCGGGACCGCCGTAATAGCCATAGCCCGGACCATAGTCATAGGCATAGGAGTCACGGGTCGCGGCGATGGCAAGACCGGTGCCGATGGCCGCGAAAGCCGCAGCTGCGGCCGCGCCGCCTCCGCCACCATGCCAGTGACGGCCGCCTGCATAGGATGCGGTCGGGGCAAGCGCGGTCAGCGCCAGCACCGCCGCGGTGGCAAGAACGGCCTTTCGGCCCGCAAACTTGGAGAATCGCTCGAACATGTCTTGGGCCCTCCTTGGGACCTGGAATGGACGCCTGCGGACAGGCTCATGCCTTTCAAACCCGCACAGCCTAAGTTGGGTTCCCCAACCCCAACACAAGCTGAACGGGGTTGCGTGATCGTGCCGCAACCGCCGCTCATCTGCCGTTCATGTTGGCGCGGAGAGACTGGCCGCAGCCGGCTGCCGTAAAGCGTCACGAAACCATAACAATGCGGAACCCGGCGCAATCGATGTCAGGATTCAAGACGACCGCCCTGCGTTGCCTGCTGGCTCTCTCGATCTCGCTTGCAACGCTCGTTGCACGCGATGTCAGTGCGGCCGAGACCGCTGCGCCGTCCGTTGCGATCCATTTCACCTTCGACCGCCCGCTCGACGCGAGCATGGCGCCGTTCTTCCTTGCGGCGAAGGACGGCAGGTTCAGCGCCGAACGTCTCAACGTGTCCTTCAACAGCGCTGCCAGCTCGCCGGAGGCGCTCGCACGCGTCGCCAAGGGCGACAGCGAGCTTGCGCTGGTCGACATCAACGAGCTGATCCGCCTTCGCGACAAGGAGGACTCGACGCCGGTCAAGGCGGTGTTCGTGCTGTTCAACCGCGCGCCCTACGCGATCGTCGCGCGCAGGAGCCGCGGCATCCATCTCTTGCCCGATCTCGACGGCAAGACCGTCGGCGTTGCCGACGGCGACCTGTCGATGCGGCTGTGGCCGGCGCTGGCGCAGCAGAACGGCATCAAGGCATCGCGCGTCAGATTCCACAAGATTGGCGCTGCGGTCCGCGAGCCGATCCTGTCCGCAGGGCAGGTCGATGCCGTCGCAGGCTTCAACTATCTCTCCGCGGTGAACCTGCGCGACCGCGGCGTGCCCGGAGCCGATCTCGTCGTGCTGCGTTATGCCGACTATGGCTGCGAGGCCTATGGCTTCGCCGTGGTGGTCAATCCCGCCTTCGCCGCGGCAAAGCCGGACGCCGTGAAGGGCTTCGTCCGCGCCTTGATCGCCGGCATCAATGCGACCATCAAGGAGCCGGCACGTGCGGCGGACGAGGCCGCTGGCCGCATCGACGACGGCGACCGCGACCTGGAGCTGGAGCGCCTGCGCACCGTCCTCGTCGACAACATCCTGACCGACGAGGTCAAGCGCAACGGCCTCGGCGGCGTCGAGCCCGCGCGCCTGGAGCGCTCGATCGACCAGATCGCGCAGGACTTCAAATTCCGCAAACGGCCCACGGCGGGCGACATCTTCGACGACCGGTTCCTGCCGCCGGTGGCGGGGCGGCTGATCAACTGAGCAAAACTGACAGCTTCCGCTATATCTCCCGCGCGATCCCTGCTTAAAATACGGGCTCCGTTACCCGCTCGAGTTCGTTGCCCGCATGCCCATCCTCCGTCTCTACACACGTGTTCTCGAGCTGCTCGGCAAGGAGGCGCGGCTGGGCTGGCTGCTCGCGGTCGCCAACCTCCTGCTCGCTGCCTCGCAATTCGCCGAGCCCGTGCTGTTCGGGCGGATCGTCGACGTGCTCTCCGGCAAAACGGTAGCCGGGTCGAGCTCGGCCTGGCCGTTCCTCATCGCCTGGGTCGCGTTCGGGCTGTTCACTATTCTCTGCAGCGCGCTCGTGGCCTTGCAGGCCGACCGGCTCTCGCACCGCCAGCGCCAGGCGGTGCTGACCGATTATTTCGAGCACATCCTGCAATTGCCGCTGACCTTCCATTCCGGCACCCATTCGGGCCGGCTGATGAAGGTGATGCTCAACGGCACCGACGCCTTGTGGCGGCTGTGGCTCGGCTTCTTCCGCGAGCACTTTGCCGCGATCCTCTCGGTCGTTGTGCTGCTGCCGCTGTCGCTCTACCTGAACTGGCGGCTCGCGATCCTGCTGTTCGTGCTCTGCATCGTCTTCACCGCACTGACGACCTTCGTGGTGCGCAAGACCTTCGGCATGCAGATGGCGGTCGAGGAGCAATATAGCGAGCTGTCCGCGCGCGCCTCCGATGCACTCGGCAATGTCGCGCTGGTTCAGAGCTTCGTGCGCGTCGAATCCGAGGTGAAGGGACTGCGCTCCGTCGCCGACGAGTTGCTGGCCGCGCAGATGCCGGTGCTGTCATGGTGGGCGCTCGTCACCGTCATCACGCGCGCCTCCACCACCATCACCGTGCTCGCGATCTTCACGCTCGGCATCGCGCTGCACGACCAGGGGCTGACCTCGGTCGGCGAGATCGTGATGTTCGTGAGCTTTGCGACGCTGCTGATCCAGAAGCTCGAGCAGGTGGTGAGCTTCATCAACAACGTGTTCATGGAAGCGCCTCGCCTGCGCGAGTTCTTCAATGTGCTCGACGCCGTGCCCGCAGTGCACGACCGGCCCGACGCGATCGACGCCGGCAGGCTGTCCGGCCTCGTCGAGTTCAACGACGTCACCTTTTCCTATGACGGCAAGCGGCCGGCGATCGAGGACCTCACCTTCACCGCGCTGCCCGGCCAGACCATCGCGCTGGTCGGTCCGACCGGCGCTGGCAAATCCACCGCGATCGCGCTCCTGCACCGCGCCTTCGACCCGCAATCCGGCTTCATCAAGATCGACGGCATGGACGTGCGCGGCGTCACGCTGACCTCGCTGCGCCGGAATATCGGCGTCGTGTTCCAGGAGGCGCTGCTGTTCAACCGCTCGATCGAGGAGAATCTGCGCGTCGGCAAGCCGGACGCGACCGAGGCCGAGATGCGCAAGGCGGCCGAGCGTGCCCAGGCGCTCGATTTCATCGAGCGCAGCGGTGGCTTCGAGACCAATGCCGGCGAGCGCGGCCGCATGCTCTCCGGCGGCGAGCGGCAGCGGCTGTCGATCGCCCGCGCGCTGCTGAAGGATCCCCCGATCCTGATTCTGGACGAGGCTACCTCCGCGCTCGACGCCATCACAGAGGCCAAGGTGAATGCCGCTCTCGACGAAGTGATGAAGGGCCGCACCACCTTCGTGATCGCGCACCGGCTCTCCACCATCCGCAACGCCACGCGGATCCTGGTGTTCGAGAACGGACGGGTGATCGAAAGTGGAACTTTCGACGAACTCGTGGCCAAGAGCGGCCATTTCGCCGAGCTCGCCAGGGCCCAGTTCATGGTTCACGAGACCACACGGGCCAGTGTGACAGCCGCAGAGGCTGCTGCGACTGCTGCCAAATCCCCGTAGCAAGTCCCCACAGGATCGTCGAAATTCGGCCTATTTCATTGCGGAATACCCCGCTCATGCCCCTGTTCTCGACGCACCAGCCGGTATAGGTTTGCGGCGCCGCAAGCGGCGGCGCTGGATTTCAGAACCGACAATCAGATCACGAGCACCGCCCGTATCAGGCGGGTCTCCAAGGACCGGAATCGGATAGTGCACGCCCTACGCCCGCTGCTTCGCAAATCGCTGTTCAACCTGTTCGCTGCCACGCTCGCATGTGCCGCGCTGCTCGCGCCGCGCGGGGCGAGCGCCGAAGCGCTGCTGCTGATCGAGGCCGACACCGGTAAGGTGTTGCAGGCCGATAACGCGACCATTCCCTGGTATCCGGCCTCCGTCACCAAGATCATGACAGCCTATGTGACGTTGAGGGCGGTCAAGGACGGCAGGCTGACGCTCGACACGCTGCTCACGGTATCGCCGACGGCGGCCTCGCAGTCGCCCTCGAAGATGGGGTTCCGTCCGGGAACGCAGCTCACCGTCGACAACGCGCTGAAGATGATGATGGTCAAGTCGGCGAACGACATGGCCGTGGTGCTCGCCGAAGGCGTCGGCGGTTCGATCGACGGTTTCTCCGCGATGATGAACGATACCGCGAAGAAGCTCGGCATGACGCAAACCAGCTACGTCAACCCGAACGGCCTGCCCGCCGACGGCCAGATCACGTCGGCGCGCGACCTCGGCATCCTCGCGCGCTCGTTCCTGCGCGACCTGCCGGAATACGAATACTTCGTGCACATCCCGGCGATCCGCTTCGGCAAGCGCACCACCGGCAATTTCAACAAGCTGATCGGCCGCTATCCCGGCGCCGACGGTTTCAAGACCGGCTTCATCTGCGCCTCCGGCTACAACCTCGTCGCCTCGGCCACCCGCAACGGGCGCCGGCTGATCGCGGTGGTGCTCGGCGCCAATTCCGGCACCGCGCGCGCGGTGAAGGCGGCGCAGCTGCTGGAGCGCGGCTTCAGCCAGGACAATCTGACGTGGCTGCGCCCCTCGCTCGGCACGGTCGATAACCTCGTGCCGGTCGATGCCTCGCCGCCGAACCTGCGCGACGAGATGTGCGGCGGCCATCGCAAGCGGCCGGCCAGCGACGACGACGATGCGCTGATTGCGGCCAATGGCGGCACCAGCGGATCGGCCTCGGCCACCGGCGGCGAAGCCCAGGTGACCTTCTTCACCGCCGGCCTCCAGCCGCCCCTGATGAAGGCCTCCGAGCTGATGGCCTCGGCTCCCGCGGCGGCCGAGCCCGTGCTGGTCTATACCGGCCCGACCCGCACCGGCACCGCCCTGATCGCGGCGGTCGCGGCCGATGCCGACCAGCAGGCCGCGTCAAAGCCGCGTGGCAAGAAGTCGCGCGTGGCCAAGAAGCCTGACGCGGCCGACAAGCCGAAAGACGCGGGCAAGGACGCCGCCAAGGACACCAAGACAGCGGCCGTGAAGCCTGTCGCCAAGCCGGCTGAGGCCAAGGGCAACGATAAGAGCGACGCGAAGACCGCGGCGAAGCCGGCGGCGCCCAAGCATGCTGCCGCCAAGCACGACGCGGTGGCAAAACCCGCCGAGAAGCCCGCGGCCAGCAGCGATCCGAAGCCCGCCAAGCCCAAGGCCGCGACAAAGCCCGCCGCCAAGCCGGCCAACAACAGTTAACGGCGCGCCGAGCCGGGACCCCGCGCTTCGCACCTGCGGCAGCGCGGTAACTCGACGATTCCGGTAGCCACTCCCTGACCGATGTCTTAAGCCTCGACGACTTGCCACCCGTTCCGGCAGGCTCGATACTGGCAGCAATGAGGCAAGCCCGAGACACAGCGGGCTCTGGTAGATGAGGGGAGTTTTCCATGGAGCGCATCTGGCTCAAGCAATATCCGCCCGGCGTGCCCGCCGATATCGAGCCGACCCAATACGCATCGCTGGTCGATCTTCTTGAAGAGAGCTTCACCAAGTTCGCCGACCGCAAGGCGTTCATCTGCATGGACAAGTCCATCAGCTATCGCGACCTCGACCAGATGTCGGTCGCGCTCGCCGCCTATTTGCAGGGCCGCGGGCTGCAGCGCGGCGCCCGCATCGCCATCATGATGCCGAACGTGCTGCAATATCCGATCGCGACCGCCGCCGCGCTGCGCGCCGGTTTCGCGGTGGTCAATGTCAATCCGCTCTACACCCCGCGCGAGCTCGAGCACCAGCTCAAGGATTCCGGCGCCGAAGCCATCATCGTGCTGGAGAACTTCGCCCACACCGTCGAGCAGGTGATCGCCAGGACGCAGGTCAAGCACGTGATCGTCGGCAGCATGGGCGATCTGCTCGGCTTCAAGGGCGTGATCGTCAATCTCGTCGTCCGCCGCGTCAAGAAGATGGTACCGGCATGGTCGCTGCCGGGCTCGATCTCCTTCAACGATGCGCTGTCGGCCGGCCGCGGCATGACCTTCAACAAGCCAAAGCTCTCGCCGGGCGACGTCGCCTTCCTGCAATATACCGGCGGCACCACCGGCGTCTCCAAGGGCGCCACCCTGCTCCACCGCAACATCGTCGCCAACGTCCTGCAGAACGACGCCTGGCTCCAGCCGGCGCTCGCCGCGCCGCCGCATGTCGACCAGCTCATGATCGTCTGCGCGCTGCCGCTCTATCACATCTTCGCGCTGACGGCCTGCTACCTGCTCGCGGTGCGCGCCGGCGGCTGCAATCTCCTGATCCCCAACCCGCGCGACATCGCGGGCTTCGTCAAGGAGCTGGCGAAATACCAGGTCAACAGCTTCCCGGCCGTGAACACGCTCTACAACGGCCTGATGCACCACCCTGATTTCAAGAAGCTCGACTTCTCCAAGCTGAAGATCTCCAACGGCGGCGGCATGGCGGTGCAGCGCCCCGTGGCCGATCAATGGAAGGCGATCACCGGCTGCTTCATCGCCGAGGGCTACGGCCTGTCGGAGACTTCGCCGACGCTGACCTGCAATCCGGCAACGGCAACCGAGTTCACCGGAACGATCGGCATTCCCGTGCCATCGACCTACATCTCGATCCGCGACGACGACGGCAACGAGGTGCCGCTCGGCCAGGCGGGCGAGATCTGCGCCAAGGGTCCGCAGGTGATGTCGGGCTACTGGAACAGGCCCGAGGAGACCGCCAAGGTGATGACCGCGGACGGCTATTTCCGCACCGGCGACATCGGCATCATGGACGAGAAGGGCTACACCAAGATCGTCGACCGCAAGAAGGACATGATCCTGGTCTCCGGCTTCAACGTCTATCCGAACGAGATCGAGGAAGTGATCGCGAGTCATCCGGGCGTGCTCGAATGCGCCGTGATCGGCATCCCCGATTCCAAGTCGGGCGAAGCGGTGAAGGCTTTCGTGGTGAAGAAGGATCAGAACCTCACCGCTGAGGCGGTGATCAAATTCTGTCACGAGCAGCTCACCGGCTACAAGGTGCCCAAGCACATCGAATTCCGGAGCGACCTGCCCAAGACCAATGTCGGCAAGATCCTGCGACGCGAGCTGCGCGACGAGAAGAAGGCTCAGGCGGCGTAAGCGCGTCGCCGATTCATGACCGCGGTCGGCGATATCACGCCATCGGGCATTCTCGCCTTCTGGCGCGAGGCCGGCCGCGAGCGCTGGTACAAGCGCAACGACGTCTTCGACGCGGAAGTCAGGCGCCGCTTCCTTGCTTTGTGGCAGAAGGCGGTCGCCGGCGAGATCGCTTCATGGGAGGCAAGCGACGACGGCGCACTCGCGCTGGTCATCGTGCTCGACCAATTCCCCCGCAACATGTTCCGCGGCACGCCCCAGGCCTTTGCCAGCGATGCGCTGGCGCGCGACGTCGCCCGCCGGGCGATCGATCGCGGTGTCGATGCCAGGGTCGATCCGGTCCTGCTCGAATTCCTTTATTTGCCCTTCATGCATTCGGAGCACCTGCCCGACCAGCTGCATTGCGTCGTGCTGTTTCAGAACACCGAGAATGCTGAAAACCTGAAATACGCCCGGGAGCACGCCGACATCATCCAGCGGTTCGGCCGGTTTCCCCACCGCAACCACCTGCTCGGCCGCGACAGCACCGAGGAAGAGCAGGCCTTCCTCGACAAGGGCGGCTTCGCCGGTTGATGACATCACGGTGAAGGGGCCCCACCCTCACCGCTTCGCCCGCCAGCAATATTGTGCAGGCCCGCGGCACGGTCTAATAAGCGGGATCGATATTCAGGGAGACCGACAATGGCGATCCAGACTGGCGACAAGCTGCCCGAGGCGAAATTCCGCGTGATGACGGCGGAAGGCCCGCAGGTGAAGACCACCGACGATATCTTCAAGGGCAAGAAGGTGGCGCTGTTCGCGGTGCCCGGCGCCTATACCGGCACCTGCCACAAGATGCATCTGCCGAGCATCTTCCTCAACGCCTATGCCCTGAAGGACAAGGGCGTCGATAGCATCGCCATCGTGTCCGTCAACGACGCCTTCGTCATGAACGCCTGGAAGCGCGACACCGACCAGCGCGACGAGGCTATCTTTCTCGCCGACGGCAATGCCGATTTCACCAAGGCGATCGGCATGGAGCTGGACGCCTCCGCCAACGGCCTCGGCATCCGCTCCAAGCGTTATTCGATGCTGGTCGAGGACGGCGTGGTGAAGAAGCTGAACCTCGAGGCGATGCCCGGCAAGGTCGAGGTCTCCGGCGGCGATACGCTGCTCGGGCAGCTGTAAGGCGGCCACCGCTTTCAGCCAATCACTCGGTGTCGTCCCGGCGAACGCCGGGACCCATACTCTCAGGGTGGAGTAGCGGAGCGAGCTGGTCACCACGAGTCTTCGCCAAACTCGACCCGGTGGGTATGGATCCCGGCTTTCGCCGGGATGACGGCAGTGAGTGGAGCGCCGGCAGCCCCCTACTCCGCCAGCCTCTGCTGCAACCTAGCCTTCACGATCCCGTCCCGCGCCAGCTGATCGGCACGCTCGTTCTCTGGATGCCCGGCATGGCCCTTGACCCAATGCCAGCGGACCTCGTGCGCCTTCAGCGCGGCATCCAGGCGCTGCCATAGCTCGACATTCTTCACCGGCTTCTTGTCGGCGGTGCGCCAGCCGTTGCGCTTCCAGCCATGAATCCAGCCGGTGATGCCCTGCCGGACATACTGGCTGTCGGTGTAGAGATCGACCGTGCACGGCTTCTTCAGCGCTTCGAGCGCCGAGATCGCCGCCATCAGCTCCATCTGGTTGTTGGTGGTGTGGCGCTCGCCGCCGTTCAGCTCTTTTTCCTTGTCGCCGAACTTCAGGATCGCGCCCCAGCCGCCCGGCCCGGGATTTCCCGAGCAGGCGCCATCGGTATAGATCGTGACATTGGGAAGCTCGCTCACGCGACCAATCCTGACGGCATCAGCCCGTAATCGCGTACGCTCGTCACGCTCTGGTGGAAGCGCAGCTTGCGGACATATTCCAGCGGATCCTTCGGCTTGACCAGCGCGCCTTCGGGGACGTTGAGCCAGTCGACCAGCCGCGTCAGCAGGAAGCGGATCGCAGCACCCCGCGCCAGCAGCGGCAGTGCGGCCTCTTCGGCCTCGCTCAGCTTTCGCACGCCGCCATAAGCATTGAGGAAAGCGCGCGCCTTGGTGACGTTGAAGGAATGATCCGGCTCGAAGCACCAGGCGTTGAGGCAGATCGCGACATCATAGGCCAGCATGTCGTTGCAGGCGAAGGTGAAGTCGATGATCCCCGAGAGCTGGTCGCCGAGGAAGAAGACGTTGTCGTTGAAGAGGTCGGCGTGGATCACGCCCTCCGGCAGATCGCCCGGCCAGATCCCGCTCGAGAGATGGTCGAGCTCGGCCGCCAGGAACGCGCGCAGGCCCGGCTGCACCTCGTCGGCGCGGTTTGACGCCGCATCGAACAGCGGCCGCCAGCCCGCGACCGACAGCGCATTGGCGCGCCGAACCGCAAAATTCGCGCCGGCCAGATGCATCTTAGCCAGCGCCCCGCCGACACCGGCGCAATGGGCCACGTTCGGCTTGCGCGGCCACATGCCTTCGAGAAAGGTGATGATCGCCGCGGGACGCCCCGACAGCTCGCGCAACGCCTCGCCGTCTCTTCCTTTCACCGGCAGCGGGCAGTTGATGCCGTGCTCGGCCAGATGCGTCATCAGGGCGAGGAAGAACGGCAAATCGTTCTTCGCCACACGCTTCTCGTAGAGCGTGAGGATGAACGAGCCCTCGGTCGTATGCAGCAGGAAGTTGGTATTCTCGACGCCCTCGGCGATGCCCTTGTAGGAGAGCAATTCGCCGAGCTCGTATTGCTTCAGGAAATCCGCAAGCTCGTCGGCGGCAACGTCGGTGTAGACCGCCATAAAGGTCTACTCGGCGGCGGCTTCGGGGCGCACCTGACGCGGCAGCGGGAAGAACTCGTTCTCCTCCGCGGCCGAGACCGTCTCCACATGCAGCGTGTAGCGCTCGGCGAAGGCGTCCATGATCTCCTCGACGATCACTTCCGGCGCGGACGCACCCGCGGTGATGCCGAGGCTCTTGATGTTGCCGAACTTGTCCCAGTCGATGTCGGTGGCACGCTGCGCCAGCACCGCAATCCCGCAGCCCTCGCGCTCGGCGACCTCGCGCAGGCGCTGCGAGTTCGACGAATTGGGGGCGCCGACGACGATGAGCGCGTCGACCACCGGCGCCACCTTCTTCACCGCGAGCTGGCGGTTGGTGGTGGCGTAGCAGATGTCTTCCTTGTGCGGCCCGTTGATGTTCGGGAAGCGCTCCTTCAGCAGCGCCACGATCTCCGCGGTGTCGTCGATCGACAGCGTGGTCTGGGTCACGAAGGCGAGGTTGTTGGGGTCCTTCGGGGAGATGGTCTTGGCGTCCTCGGCGGTCTCGATCAGGGTCACGGCGCCGGTCGGAAGCTGGCCGAGCGTGCCGACCACTTCGGGGTGATGGGAGTGGCCGATCAGGAAGATCTCGCGGCCACGCTTGAAGTGGATCGCGGCCTCGCGGTGCACCTTGGTCACCAGCGGGCAGGTCGCATCCAGCGAGAACAAATTGCGGGACTGGGCGTCGGCCGGAACCGATTTCGGCACGCCATGGGCCGAGAACACCACCGGCGCGCTGGTGTTTTCCGGGATTTCGGCCAGCTCCTCGACGAAGATGGCGCCCTTCTTCTTCAACCCGTCGACGACATACTTGTTGTGCACAATCTCATGGCGAACATAGACGGGGGCGCCGTACTTATCGAGCGCCCGTTCCACGGTGTCGATCGCCCGGACCACCCCGGCGCAGAAGCCACGGGGAGAACAAAGCACGATCTTGAGGTCTGGTTTGGCTGACATTGAGCGATCTCGGGACCGAATCACCTCGCCAAATGGGCGGGAAGCGGTCGATGGATGGAATAGGGCTTGGGTACGGGCTTACAGGGAATTGGGCCCCCTTTCGGGCGCTGTCAAGGCACTATCTATAGCAGAACCATTGCGTGGCTACCCCCTCCGGGCTTATATAGCGCGAATTCCCAGTCATCGCTGATGACCACCGGTTTCGCCTCCAGAGGGGTGGGCGAAGCACAAAGGAGATTTGCCATGAGCAACGCACCTCTGATGCCCAAGGCGACCGCCGTCTGGCTGCTCGACAACACCGCGCTGACCTTCGACCAGGTCGCCGATTTCACCAAGATGCATCCCCTCGAGGTGCGCGCAATCGCCGACGGCGATGCTGCCCAGGGCATCAAGGGCATGGATCCCCTCTCCAACGGCCAGCTGACCCGCGAGGAGATCGAGAAGGGCGAGAGGAATCCGGATTATCGGCTCCGCCTCCAGGAGAGCAAGGTGGTGCTGCCGCCCCAGCCCAAGCGCAAGGGCCCGCGCTACACCCCGGTCTCGCGCCGCCACGAACGTCCGAGCGCCATCCTCTGGCTGCTGCGCAACCATGCCGAGCTCAAGGACGCCCAGATCATGCGCCTGGTCGGCACCACCAAGAGCACCATCGCGAGCGTGCGGGACCGCACCCACTGGAACACCTCCCAGCTGACCCCGATCGACCCCGTCACCCTCGGCCTCTGCTCGCAGATCGAGCTCGATTTCGAGGTGGCGCGCGCGGCCAAGGAGAAGCCGATCGACGCAGCCTATGGCGGCGCCACGCTGCTGCCGGCCTCCGAGACCACCAAGAAGGACGAGTTCGAGCCGGCCGAGCGATCGAACGACGACCTCAACCTCGACGCCGTGTTCGCCAAGCTGAAGACGCTCGGCGGCAAGAAGCAGGAAGACGAGGAAGAGTAGTTCCTCTCCCTCTCTTCCGTTCGCTTCAAACGCAAAAAGCGCGGCAGGAAACCTGCCGCGCTTTTGTATTTCCCCCTCTCCCGGTGGTCGTCCCCGCGAACGCGGGGACCCATAACCCCAGGAAGAGGTTTGACGAAGACTCGTCGTTCGGTACTGCTCTTTCTATCGATAGCTTCCGCGGTATGGGTCCCGGCGTTCGCCGGGACGACAGCGGAATTCGTTGCTCTATGCGAGCGCTCCTCAGAACTTGTACGTCACGCCCGCGCCGACCAGCCACGGATCGATATGCGCGGTGCCGGTGACCGGCAGGCCGGAGACGGTGGCGCTGTAGTCCGGACGCAGCCAGAGCTTCTTGACGTCGACGTTGAGACCCCAGTGCCGGTCGATCATGTAGTCGAAGCCGAACTGCACGGCGCCGCCCCAGGCGTTGCTGACATGCAGGTTGGTGGTGGTGGCGACGATCGCGGGCGGACCGGCGATTGCGGCAGGCGAATTGGCCGCGGAATTGTTGAAGAACACGGTGTAGTTCACACCGGCGCCAACATACGGCTTGAACGCGCCGAACTGGTCGAAGTGATATTGCAGCGTCAGCGTCGGCGGCAGCAGCGTGGTCTTGCCGATCGGCAGGTTCGCGAGCGAGCCGGTGCCGCTGATCGAGTGCCGGGTCACGCCGAGGATCAGTTCGGCCGCGATGTTCTTGGTGAAGAAGTAGCTGATGTCGAGCTCGGGGACGACCTGATCGCTGATCGAAAGGCCGGAGTTCGGCGAGGACAGCGAGGGCACGCCCGCCACATTGACGGTCGAGCCGCCGGCATCCGGCAACACGCCGAGCACGCGCAGACGCACCATCCACGGATTGAACGCCTCCACCGGCGGCGGCGCCTTCTTGTAAACCGGCAAATCGGCAGCCTGCACCGATGCAAACGTGCCCGCGAGCATCGCGCCAACCGTCGCAAGCCGCGCCAGGTTTCTTGTCGTTCTCTGCATTTCAATCCCCTTCAGCCTTCACTCGCGCGTCGTTGCGCGACATGAGCGTCAGAGCAGAAGGGGGGCGCCGAAGGATTTGACTTCGATCAATTCAGCCAGACGCAGCCACGATTTGGCCACGGCGTTGCAGATCTGTCACGGAAATCACGAATGCGGCGCGGCAGGATAATGCCGCACCTCACATCAGGGCCGCTCGGGATGGTTCAGCATGTATTCGCCGAGGTCGCGCTGGCGGCGATCTGCACGGGCGGTGGCGGCGTTGCGCTGAACGTCGCGATCCTTGCGGCAGGCCACGTATTCCGGCGAGCCCTGCGCATTGCCCCGGCTCAGGCAGACCGCATCGTCATCGTCGCCGCCCACCGCTACCGGCGTCTGGTAGCGCGCGGAGCAGGCGGAGAGAGCGATGGCAAGCAGCACAGCTGCAAGCAGGCGCGGCGCGGCGGCGAATGGCATACGAGGTCCCCTATTGGCCGGCCCTGTTTAGCGCGGAATGAGGAGATTGTAAGTCGGCAACACCGTCATACCGGGGCGATGCGAAGCATCGAACCCGGAATGACAGACCAGCTTCGCCTCACACCCGCCCCTTCAGCGCCTCCCCGATCTCGTCGAGCGTCTTGGGATCCTCGATCGTCGCCGGCATGGTCCAGGACTCGCCGTCGGCGATCTTCTTGATGGTGCCGCGCAGAATCTTGCCGGAGCGTGTCTTGGGCAGGCGGCCGACGGTGATCGCGAGCTTGAAGGCGGCGACCGGGCCGAGCTTGTCGCGCACCAGCGCGACGATCTCCTTCTCGATCTCGGCGGGCGCACGCTTCACGCCGGCCTTGAGCACCAGGAAGCCGCAGGGCACCTCGCCCTTGATCGCGTCCTTGACGCCGAGCACGGCACATTCGGCAACATCGGGATGCGAGGCCAGGATCTCCTCCATGCCGCCGGTGGAGAGCCGATGGCCGGCGACGTTGATGATGTCGTCGGTGCGGCCCATGACGAAGACATAGCCGTCCTCGTCCTTGTAGCCGGCATCCGAGGTCTTGTAATAGCCGGGGAATTCGCTGAGATAAGCCTCCCTGAAGCGTGCATCCTGATTCCACAGGGTCGGCAGGCAGCCCGGCGGCATCGGCAGCTTGATGACGATCGAGCCCATGGTGTTGGGCCCGACCGGCTTTGCCGCCTCGTCGACCACGTCGACCTGGTAGCCCGGCATCGGCACCGTCGGCGAGCCGTGCTTCACCGGCAGCATGCCGAGCCCGACCGGGTTGCCGGCGATGCACCAGCCGGTCTCGGTCTGCCACCAATGGTCGATCACCGGCACCTTCAGCTGTTGCTCCGCCCATTCGACCGTCGGCGGATCGGCACGCTCGCCGGCGAGGAACAGCGTGCGGAACTTCGACAGGTCGTATTGCCGGATGAACTTTCCTTCCGGATCGTCCTTCCGGATCGCGCGGAACGCGGTCGGCGCGGTGAAGAACGCGACCGCCTTGTGCTCGGCGATCACGCGCCAGAACGCGCCGGCGTCGGGCGTGCCGACCGGCTTGCCCTCATACATGATCGTCGTCGCGCCGTGCAGCAGCGGCCCGTAGACGATGTAGCTGTGGCCGACCACCCAGCCGATGTCGGAGCCGCACCACCACACCTCGCCCGGCTTGACGCCATAGAGGTTGAACATCGACCATTTCACCGCGACGAGATGGCCGCCATTGTCGCGCACGACGCCCTTCGGGATACCCGTGGTGCCCGAGGTGTAGAGGATGTAGAGCGGATCGGTCGCGGCAACAGCCGCGCAGGGCGCCTTCTTGCCGTCGTTCATCGCCTTGCGGCGCAGGCTCGCCCAATCGTAGTCCCGTCCCGGGGCCAGGTCGCAAGTGAGCTGCGGGCGTTGCAGCACGATGCAGGCCTTCGGCTTGCTGCCGGCAAGCCTGATCGCCTCGTCGAGCAGCGGCTTGTACTGCACGATGCGGCCGGGCTCGATCCCGCAGCTTGCGGAGAGAATGAGTTTCGGCTGCGCGTCGTCGATGCGGGTGGCGAGCTCCTTCGCTGCAAAGCCGCCGAACACCACGGAGTGCACCGCCCCGATCCGCGCGCAGGCGAGCATCGCGACCACGGCCTCCGGCACCATCGGCATATAGAGGATGACGCGGTCGCCCTTGGCGACGCCGAAATCCTGCATGATGGCGCCAAGCGCCTGCACCTCGTTCAGCAGTTCGGCATAGGTGAGCTTGGTGACGCTGCCCGTGAGCGGCGAATCGTGGATCAGCGCGACCTGGTCGGCGCGCCCGCCTTCGACATGGCGGTCGAGCGCGTTGTAGCAGGTATTGACGACGCCGCCGGCGAACCAGCGGCCGTAGGTCCCTTGCGAGGGGTCGAAGATGGTCTTCGGCGGCTCGATCCAGTCGATCTCTTTCGCGGCCTCGGCCCAGAAGCCTTCGGGATCGGCCAGCGAGCGCGCATGGACCTCATGATAACTGCTCTTGCCCTGGATGTTCATTCCCGCGCTCCCGTTACCTTTATCGGCCTGACCTCGAACCTTGCGGCCCGGCGGTCGCCCCGCCATGACCCGGATCAAGTGTCGGCCTTGTTTGAGAGGTATTTTCCCGGGAACGGGCCGCGGTTCAAGCTGAAAAGGATGGGTTATCTCTCCCTCTCCCCGCTTGCGGCAGGGCTATCGCATATGGGGTATGGGCTAGGGGGGCACGACAGTACCCACATCGTCATGGCCGGGCTTGTCCCGGCCATCCACGCCTTTCCATAACGCACGGAGAACGTGGATGCCCGGGACAAGCCCGGCCATGACGACCTCTGCTAGATGTTCAATTGCCCTGCCGCTCACGGCAGGGAGAGGCGAAGAGTCCGCCTCAGCTCTCCGTCGCGTTCAGCTTCTGCAACCGCTCCTGCATGACCTTCCTCAGATCATAGCCCGGCCGGCCGAAGCTGGCGTTGCGGAGGCTAAGGAAATCGCGCTGGGTCTTGCGCAGCTCGCCAGCCGAGCGCTTGCCCGCCGATTTCAGCACGCGCTCATAGGTCTCGGCGATCTGGCGGTCGAGCACGCCCAGCTGCGGATCGGCGCAGATCACCTTCTCGACCTCGCGCTTGGCGCTCGCGCATGCGAAGGACGGACCATTGCCGGACGCCGCATTCAGCGCCCGCGGCGGCTCATCGCCGAATTTCGCGATCTCCGCGATCATGCTGCGGCGGCCGTTGGCAGCGTTCTCGTTGCCGGGATCGAGCTTGAGCGCCGTCTCGTAATCGGCCAGCGCCTTCCTGCGCTCGCCCATCTTCTTGTAGAGCACGGCGCGGTTGTTGTAGGTCAGCGCGAAATTCGGATCGATCTTCAGCGCAGCCTCGTAGTCACCGAGCGCGGCTCCGAACTCACCCTTGAACTGGTAGGAATCGCCGCGGTTGGTGAAGAAGTTCGGCCGGGGCGCGAGGCGCAGCGCCTGATCGTAATCGGCGATCGCCTTGTCGTACTCTTTCATGGCAGCATAGGTGAGCCCGCGATTGTCAAAATATTCGGGCACCTTCGGATCGAGCCTGATCGCTTCGCCGTCGTCGGCCACCGCCTTGTCGAGCTGGCCGAGCTTCTTGTAAGCGGCGCCGCGGTTGGTGTAGGTGCGCGGACGGTTGGGATCGAGCCGCAGCGCCTCGCTGAGATCCTTGATCGCCTTCTCGTTGTCGCCGCCGAGATAGTAGTTCACGCCGCGGTCGGACCATGCCTGTGCATCATCCGGCTTCAGCTTGATCGCCTGGTCGTAATCGGCGAGCGCGCGGTCAAGCCTGCGCTGAGTGGTGTACACGACACCGCGCAGCTCGTAAGCCTCCGCATTCTGCGGATCGAGCTCGATCGCCTTGCTCAGATCCGCCGCCGCTCGGTTGAGATCCCCGCCGGCCTCGCGCAAGAGGTCGCCGCGCAGGCGCCAGGCCTTTGCATTCTTGCCGTCGATTGCGATGGCGCGGTCGATGTCCCGCAGGGCTTGCGTGAGGCCGCCAGAAGTCCGGGCATTGGCGTCGGCGCGAACCAGCAGCGCCGCGGCGCGGTCGGACGCGGGACTTGCGCCCTGGTCGATGATGACGGTGCACGCCGGGATCAGCTCCACGGGAACAGCCTTGCTGCCCATCACGCAATCGGCGCCCGCCGAGGCGGGGGCTGCAAGGACGAGGCTCATCGCCGCCCCGAGAAGAAAAGCGCGAAGCGAGATTTTGGCAAGCGAAAGCGCTTGCGCGGAAGGATGCGTGCCGCACATGGCAGAGTGCTCCGTGACGTCGGGTTCTCACCGTTGTCGCGGCAGGGAAGAAATGGGTTCAAGTCGGCTCTGTCTACGCCGTCATGGCCGAGCTTGTCCCGGCCATCCAGGTCTCACGCGCGGCACAAAGAACGTGGATGCCCGGGACAAGCCCGGGCATGACGAGCTCTCGTGCAGCAACGGGCCTAATATCCGTCTACCCCGTTGAGTCGCAGCAAGCGCTCCTGCATCGCCTTCTTCAGATCATACCCCGCCCGGCCGTACCCGGCATTGCGGCGGGCGATGAACTCATCCTGCTCGCGCTGGAGGTTCTTCGCTTCCGCCGGATTGCGCGCCTCCCGGATCACCCGGGCATTCGATGCAAAGATCTCGCGGTCGAGATCGGCGAGTTCGCGGTTGCCGCAGATCGCCTTCTCCACGGCACGGGCCGCACGCCTGCAGTTGAAGCTGGGCTTGCCGGCGACCGCCATCTGCGCGCCGATCCGCTCCAGCTCGCGCGCCATTGCCTTGTGATTGGCCTTGGCCTTCTCGTGGTTCGGGTCGATCTTGAGCGCCGCGCCGAAATCCTGCACCGCCTTGGGCTTGTCGCCCTTCTTCAGCCAGAGCTCGCCGCGAGCGTTCCAGATATCGGCGAGCGCAGGGTCGAGCGAAAGAGCGCGGCTGTCGTCGGCGATGGCGCGGTCGACCTGGTCGTGCCGCGCATAGAGCGCCGCGCGCGCGATCAGCGCCTTGATCAGATCCCCCTTCGCCGTCTTCTCATTGTCGATCACGCCGGCGCAGGCCGTGGCAGCCTTGTCCACATCGTCTGCCGCGGTCGCCGCGAGGCATGAGGCCACATCGACCTGGATCACCGCAGCCGGTTCGCCGCCGGTCGCAGCCCGGGCGGCATTCAGCGACAGCGCGCAAAACAATACGGCACCTGAGAGTTGAATGAGTTTTTGAAAACACATGCTCGTTGCAGTCGGTGTCTTGCTTTGTGGCTTGCCTTACGTCTTGCCTCGGGGCCGTACTATCCATCATACGGCCGGATTGGTGCTAGCTTGTGGCGCTGCTCGGACCGGCTTCGGGGATCATCGTGTCGACATTCGAATGGATCATCGCGCTTCTGCTCGGCGCCGTTGCCTTATCGGCGCTGGCGCGGCGGATCAAGGTCCCCTACCCGACCTTTCTGGCGATCGGCGGCGCGCTGATCGCCTTCGTGCCGTCCAGTCCGTCCTGGGCGCTGGAGCCGGACCTGGCATTGGCGCTTTTTGTCGCACCGGTGCTGCTCGATGCCGCCTTCGACACCTCGCTGCGCGATCTGCGCAACAATTGGGTTCCGGTCTCGACCCTGGTCGTCGCCGCGGTCGGCTTGACCACGGCCGGCGTCGCCTTCGTCGCGCACCGGCTGATGCCCGATATGCCGTGGGCCGCCGCGGTCGCGCTCGGTGCCATCGTGGCCCCGCCCGATGCGGCCGCTGCGGTCGCGATCCTGAGCCAGGTGAAGCTGCCCCACCGCATGGTGAAAGTCCTGGAGGGCGAGAGCCTGCTCAACGACGCGAGCGCGCTCCTGATCTACCGCATCGCGGTCGGCGCGGTGGCCACCGAGCATCTGACATGGAGCCAGGTCGCGCCGACGATGGCGCTCGCGCTGGTCGGCAGCGTCGTCGCCGGCCTGCTCGCGGGCTACATCATCCCGTTGCTCCTGGAACGGGTCAAGGAAGCACCCAGCGCGATCATCGTGCAGTTCGCCACCACCTTCATGGTCTGGATCGCCGCGGAGCATCTCGGCCTCTCCGGCATCCTCACCATCGTCGTCTACGCCATCACCATGGCGCGCACGGCGGGGGCGCGCATGCCGGCACGGCTGCGGGTGCCGTCCTATGCGGTGTGGGAAACGATGGTGTTCGTGCTCAACGTGCTCGCCTTCATGCTGATCGGCATGCAGATGCGGCCGATCTGGACGCGGCTGGATGCGGACGTGCGCTGGGAATATTGCGTGGCCGCTGGCTGGATCCTGCTGACGGTGATCCTGGTGCGCCTCGCCTGGGTGACGTTCTATCGCACGACCTTGCGGGTGCTGGTCGCGCAGGGGATCTACCATCCGAAGGATCCGAGGGCCGTCGCCTCGCCCAAGGGCGGCCTCATCATCTCCTGGTGCGGCATGCGCGGCCTCGTCACGCTCGCCACAGCTTTTGCGCTGCCGGAGAATTTTCCCTATCGCGACTTCATCGTCTTCATCGCCTTTGCGGTGGTGCTGGGATCGCTGGTGATCCAGGGCCTGACGCTGCGGCCGCTGATCCTGGCGTTCGGCCTCAAGGACGACGATCCCGTCGGCAACGAGGTCGCGCGCGCTCGCGCCGTCGCCTATCGTGCCGCGCTCGATGCGATCGAGAGCGATCCGTCCGAGGAAGCCGAGATCCTGCGGCTGGAATATCGCGCCATCCTGATGCAAGCCGGGAGCGATCCCAACGGCGGCATCGCCAGTGGCGAACTGCCAGCCGATCCCCTGCGCCGCCGCGCCATCGCGGCCGCGCGCAAATCGATCTTCGAGCTCCGCGCCACCGAGGTGATCGGCGACGATGCCTTCCACCGGCTCGAAGAGGAGCTCGATCGCGCAGAATTGAGCGCGGGGGGATGAGGTAGCGCAGCCACAAACTCGGTGTCGTCCCGGACAAGCGCGCCCCAAGCGCGCGCAGATCCGGGACCCATAACCACAGGACGTCGTCGTGACACGAGGTTGGCAACTCCAAATCTTCGCCAAACACAATCCTGTGGTTATGGGTCCCGGGCTCGCGCTACGCGCGCCCCGGGACGACGGCCGGCATTGAACCAAACCCCACCTCTCCAGACTCATTCCTGATGACGACCCTGACCGACGACCGTCGTGTACGCGCGCGTGATGCGTCGCCTGCACGATATTTTTATCTCCACATGGCCCTGGCCTGCGCGGCCACAGCTTTTCTCGGCTTCGCACCGACCTATTGGGTTCCGCTCGCCAACCGGACGCTGTCCGCAAGCCCCGTGATTCACTTTCACGGACTGCTGTTCTTCACCTGGTCTGTCTATTTCGTGCTTCAGACCTGGCTTGCGGCCTCGGGCCGCCTCGTCAATCATCGTTCGCTCGGCATCGCCGGCGTCTCGCTCGCCACCGCGATGACGATCTTCGGCTTCCTCGCCTCCGTGCACGTGATGCAGCATTCCGCAGCCCTCGGGCAACGCGAGGCCGGCATCGGCTTCTCGATCGTGCCGATGAGCGGGATTGCGTTCTTCGCAATCGTGTTCGTGCTCGCAATCATGAACACCCGCAGAGGAGAGATTCACAAGCGCCTGATGCTGCTCGCCGCGGTCTCGATCCTCGATGCCGCGATCGCGCGCTGGTTCCTGACCTTCCTGGCGCCTCCCGGGCCACCCGGCCCGCCGCCGGTGCCGGTGACGATCGCGCCCGCCGTCGTCGCATCGCTCCTGCTCGTCGTCGCCATGGTGCGCGACTGGCGCACCGAAGGCCGCGTGCATCCGGTCTACATCTATGGCACGCTCGCGCTGCTGGCGGTAAAGGTCTTGAACTGGCCGATCAGCGAGACGGCTGCGTGGCACGCATTTGCCGGCGGGATACTGGCGCTGGCGCAGTGAGTAGCCAAACACTCCATTGTCGTCCCGGGGCGCGCGAAGCGCGAACCCGGGACCCATAACCACAGGGAGTAGTTACCTTGGTGAGCTGGTCACCGCGAGTCTTCGCCAAACCACGTCCTGTGGTTATGGGTCCCGGATCTGCGCTGCGCTTGTCCGGGACGACAGTGAAGCGTCAGGCGGCGCCTACGCCCCCGCCTTGCACGTGATCCCGCCGTCGACCACGAGCTCGATCCCCGTCACATATTTCGACTCGTCGGACGCCAGAAACAGCGCGGCGTTAGCCACGTCGAAGGCATCGCCCATGTGACCCATCGGCACCTGCGCATCGCGCGCGCGCCACATCGCCTCGACATCGCCCTTGGCGTAGCTGGCGGCAAGGCCGGCAGAGTGTTCTACCATCGGCGTCTTCATCAGGCCGGGCAGGATCGCGTTGACGCGGACATGGTGCCGCGCGAACTCGATCGCGGTGGTGCGCGTCATCTGGTTCATCGCCGCCTTCGAGGTGCCATAGGTGACGTAGGAGATGCCCATGTGGCGGATCGAGGCGATCGAGGAGATGTTGATGATCGAGCCGCCGCCCTGCTTCACCATGACGGGAATGACGTGCTTCATGGCGAAATAGGCGCTCTTGAGATTGACGCTGAAGACGCGGTCCCAGCTCTCCTCGGTCACCTCGACCACGCTGCCCATCTCTGCGATGCCGACATTGTTGTCGAGCACGTCGATGCGGCCATAGGCCTTCAGGCAGGCCGCCACCATCGCCTCGACCTCGCTCGCGCGGGACACATCGGCGGTGAAGGCGGTCGCCTTGCCGCCTTCGCCGGTGATGATCTTCGCGGTCTCCTCGGCAGCGGCACCGTTGCGGTCGACGCAAAACACCTGCGCGCCCTCGCGCGCGAAGGTCACCGCGGTCGCCTTGCCGTTGCCCCAGCCCGGTCCGATCGAGCCGGCCCCCACCACCATCGCAACCTTGCCCTTGAGCCGATCCATCATGTGTCTCCTTGTTGTTGTTCTTCTTGTAGCCCGGACGGGGCGTAAGCGTAATCCGGGGCTACGGATCGTTGCAGATCTTCATCGTGGTGACGTTAGCACCAATGGGATGGCCGACAATCTCCGACAGCGTCCGGCATTGTCCACCATGGCACAGCCGCCATTCGCCGGCCGCGCCCGAATTGCCGAGCACGACCTCTTTCAGGGCTGCCCGCTTCGGCTGCCACTGAAACCAGCCGTCGACCAGCCGCGCCTCGGGCGGCGGCTCCATGCCGGGGCCGGTGCCCTTGACGCGGGCCTGCACCAGTTCGAGACCGGCGGGGGTGACGCGCCAGTCTTCCTGCCAGTCGACTTTCGCGATCGAATGCGTCCAGACCAGCGTGAAGGCGGACAGCGCCAGCGCCTTCACGCCGAAAGCCGTTGCGAAGCAGAGGCTCACACCGCCTCGACCGTTACAGGCGGGCGCTGCCGCCATTGCCACAGCGCGAGCGCCGCAGCGAGCACGAAGCCCGCGGTGTCGCTGAACGGGAATTCGCCGAGCAGGCAGAACGCGGCGCCGAGGGCGACCAGGCGCTCGATCAGCGTCAGCCGGGTGAACAGGAAGCCGATCGCGACCATGCCGAACAGGCCGATAGCCACCAACGCCTTGACGGTCGCCAGCGCGACCGCGCCATAGAAGCCGAGTTTTGCCGCCATGGGGTCGCCGGCCTGGAGCATCAGGGCTGGTGAATAGACGAAGATGAAGGGGATGACGTAGCCGGCCAGCGCGATGCGCATCGCCTCCCAGCCGATCTTGTCCGGGTTCTCCTTGGCGATCGGCGCCGCCGCGAGCGCCGCCAGTGCCACCGGCGGCGAGAGGTCGGCCATGATGCCGTAGTAGAACGCGAACATGTGGCTCGCGATCAAGGGCACCCCTAACTTGGCCAGAGCGGGCGCGGCGAGCGCGGCGGTGATGATGTAGGTCGGGATGGTCGGGATGCCGGTGCCGAGCAGGATCGACAGCAGCATGGTCATGATCAGCGCCAGGAACAGGCTCTTCTCGCCGAGCCCGATCACCCAGCCGCCGAAGATGGTGCCGACGCCGGTCTGCGACATCATGCCGATGATGACGCCGACGATGGCGCAGGCCATGCCGACGGTGATGGCGGATTTGGCGCTTTCGGCCAGCGCGTCGCGGCAGGCGCGCAGCGCCGCAAAGCCGCCGCGCACGAAGGCGGTGATCACGATCAGCCCGACTACGACGCTGGCGACCGGCACGATCTTGAGGCCGTCCCGCGAGAGCGCGGCGACGACGAGCGCAAGGCCGATCCAGAAGATGGTGCGGATCACGTTCGAGGAGGCGCCCGTGGTGATGGCGGTGCCGAGGATCAGCGCCACCGTCAGCGCGAGGCCCATGCTGCCGGCATAGAGCGGCGTAAAGCCCTCGAACAGCATGTAGACGAGGGCGGCGAGCGGCAGCACGAGGTACCAGCGCGTCACCAGTGCCCTCCAGGCGCTCGGGATTTCCGAGCGCTTCATGCCGACGAGGCCGTGCTTGCCGGCTTCCAGATGCACCATCCAGAACGCGGACGCGAAATAGAGGATCGCGGGAATGGCCGCCGCCTTGACGATCTCGGAATATTGCACGCCGAGCGTCTCGGCCATGATGAAGGCGACCGCGCCCATCACCGGCGGCATGATCTGCCCGCCCATCGAGGCCGTGGCCTCGACGCCCGCGGCAAACGCGCGGCGATAACCGAACCGGATCATCAAGGGAATCGTGAACTGGCCGACGGTCACGACATTGGCGACGCCCGAGCCGGAGATCGTGCCCATCATGCCCGAGGCGAACACCGCGACTTTCGCAGGTCCCCCGCGGGTGCGGCCGAACAGGCCGAGCGAAACGTCGGTGAACAGCTGGATCATGCCGGCGCGCTCCAGGAACGAACCGAACAGGATGAACAGGAAGATGTAGGTCGCCGACACGTAGATCGGCACGCCGTAGAAGCCCTCGGTGCCGAACGACAGATGCGTGACGATCTGGTCGAAATCGTAGCCGCGATGGTTGAGCGGCGACGGCAGGTACTGGCCGAAGAACCAGTAGACGAGGCAGGCGCCGCACATCAGCGGCAGCGCCGCGCCCATCAGGCGTCGCGTGCCCTCGAAGATCAGCACCGCCAGCACCGTGCCGACCACGAGATCAAGCCGCGTCGGGTCGCCGTCGCGCGCGATCAGATCGGCGTAGAAGATCCACTGGTAGAGCCCGCACAGGAAGCCGGCGCTACCGATCATCCAGCCGAGCGCGCGGCCGGCATTGCTCTTCGCGGTGAAGTTGGCGATCAGGCCGAAGGTGAGCAGAACGAGGAAGCCGACATGGACGCCGCGCACCACCTGGCTCGGCAGATAGTTGAAGGCGGCGACATAGAGCTGGAAGGTGGCGAAGGCGATGCCGATCCAATAGGCGAGTTGCCCCCACCAGCCCGGACCGAAACCGTCCGGGAAACCGTGCTCGAAATTGTCGAACTCGACCTTGATAGGGGTCTCGGTGGCCTCTGCCTTTTCCAGCATCTTATTCGTCCTCAGCCCTGTAGCGCATATAACATCGAGGCATTGCTCACCCACACCGTCATGGCCGGGCTTGTCCCGGCCACCCACGTCTAACGGTGTCTCCAAGAACGTGGATGCCCGGGACAAGCCCGGGCATGACGTTCGCGGATAGAGCCCGCCTTACTTGATCAGCTCTTTTTCCTTGTAATAGCGGATCGCGCCGGGGTGCAGCGGAACCGGGCTGCCTGTCGCGGCGGTCTCGAGCTTGATCTCCTTGCCGGCCGCGTGTGCGTTCTGCAATTCCGGCAGCGATTCGTAGATCAGCTTGGTCATCTGATAGGCGAGATCGTCCGACACCGCGGAGCTCGTGACGAGATAGTTGATCACCGCCGCAGTCGGCACGTCCTTGTCCTGGCCGGTATAGGTGTTGGCCGGAATGATCGCGGAGACGAAGGGCGGGCCGATCTTGTCGACGGTCTCCTTCGGCACCGACACCACCGTGATCGGGCTCGAGGTCGAAAGGTCCTTCAGCGAGGCGACGCCGAGACCGGCCGATTGCAGCGTGGCGTTGAGCTGGCGGTTCTTCATGAGGTCGACGGATTCGGCGAACGGCAGATATTCGACCTTGCCGAGATCCTTGTAGCTCATGCCGGCGGCGGCCAGGATCGCACGCGAATTCAGCTCGGTGCCGGACTTCGGCGCACCGACGGAGAGGCTCTTGCCCTTGAGGTCGGCCAGCGTCTTGATGCCGGACTCGGTGGTCGCGACGATCTGGATGTAGTTCGGATAGATCGCGCCGATGGTCCTGAGCTTGTCGAGCTTGGTCTTGAAGCCCGCCTCCTCCTCGCCGTCCCAGGCGGCCTTGAGCGAATCGCCGAGCGTGAACGCCAGCTCGCCGCGGCCTTGCTGCAGCAGGATCAAATTCTCGACCGACGCCTTGGTGGCCTGCACCTGCGTCTTCACGTTCGGAATCTTGTCGCCGTAGATCTTCCCGATCGCGACCCCGAGCGGATAATAGACGCCGGAGGTGCCGCCGGTCAGCACGTTGATGAAGGATTGCGCCTGCGCGCAAGGTGCCGACGCCGCCAGAGCAAGAGCCGCGGCCGCGCCGAAAATGGTCCGTTTCATGGTTGTTGTTCTCCCCAAACCGGCGGCGAAATTGGCCGGATGAGGGATGCCGGTCAACCCATCCAAAAGACAAAACAGGACTGCGGTAAACGGCCGATCCGGCTGAATCTTTCGGGAACCCGCGGTGCGGCGAGGTGGCGCAGTCGCCCGCGGCACATCCTTCGAGACGCCCGCCTGCGGCGGCCCTCAGGATGAGGACGGAGTACGTGACAGCGATTTCAACAGCAAAGCTGGCGCTCGGCCTCATTCTGAGGAGACCGCGAAGCGGTCATCTCGAAGGACGAGGCGCTCGCTCAGGCCCCGCCAAGCGCATACGCGATCGCCCTCCCCGTAAGCGGGAGGGAGCGCGCCGTCACTGGCGCGGCTTTACTGGCAAGGCTTTGCTGGAAAGGCTTTACTGGCAAGCTCTCACTGGAACGTCATGTCCAGGCATTTGGAGATGTCGGAACCGAGGCCGGAGGAGATGATGATGCAGCCGCGCACCTTCTGCGCGCCGACATCGGCGGCCCACACCGAATAGCCGCCGGGGCCGAAGAACGAATTGGTGTTCGGCGGCTCGGTCTCGGTCGCGTCGAAATCATACTTGCCGTCGGTCTCGAAGATGCGCGGCTTCTTGGTGCAGCCGCCGTCGGTCTGGACGTTGATGACTTCCTTGTTGTCGCGGGTCAGCGCCAGCGAGACCTGGCAGCGGAAATATTCCGAGGTCTTGGTGTTGAACAGATAGGTGTAGGACTTGCAGGTCGCCGTGTTCAGCTTGCCCGGGGCAAGGCCGCGGCTGCACGAAATCCGCTGGTTGTGGCTGAGCTGGTAATCATCGGCCCGGGCGGCCGGTGCCAGCGCCGTCAACGACAATGCAGCAGCCCAGCAAAGTTTAATCACATGGCGCATCCGAATCATCCCCACCCATAATTTTGTCGAGTTGCGTTCTAGACGGAAAGCGGAACATAGTCGCGAGGGGACGAAGGGAAAATCACAAACTGCTGGGCAAGACGTGATGCGCTGCGGCGCTTTCGCAAATTGACCCGGACAAGCCGTTCGTGATTTGTTCAAGCCGGGTACCCCAGCGACGGGGAGGATGGATGATGACATTTTCAACCAAGACATTTGCACTTGCTTCGGCTGCACTCGTAACGGTGCTCGGCGCATTCGCCGCGCCCGCTTTCGCGCAAGCCCCGGCAACGCCGTGGGAGCTCAAGCCCGACACCGGCTATGCCTATGACAGGGAGGGCAAGACCTTTTCCTACAAGATGGGCACCAGCAACGCCGGCGAGCTCCTGAAGGGCGCCAAGAAGGTCCCGAAGGGCACGCTGTTCTTCATCGGCCACAACGGCCAGCTCTACATGCGCAGCGGCCCCTATCTGGAAGGCGACGGCAAGTTCAAGTTCGGGCCGGATCAGTAAGCGCGCTGCCGTAGGGTGGGCAAAGGCGCGTTAGCGCCGTGCCCACCAACTATCAGTGCATCCTGATCGACAACGGTGGGCACGCTTCGCTTTGCCCACCTACGGCAGCGCGCTAAAACGCCCCCGCCAATTCCCTTGCACCGGGTTTGCTGCTGTTCGAATCCATCCGATCGTCGGTCACCGCCAGCAGCTTGGCCACCGTGTTGTGGCGAATTGCGACCGGGTTGCGCTCGTAGCCGCCGCGCTGGAAGAAGTTCGAGGTCGGCACCTGCTCGCGCATCGCCTGCGGCATCGTCACCATGTCGAGCCCGGTGCCGTCGCCGGTGAGGTTCATCATCTCGAGCTCGGCCGCGGTCAGCGGACGGCTGTAGCCCTTGGCGCGGGCGAACAGCACCGAGGTCAGGAGCTTGTGGGTCTGCAGCATCGGACCGACATCGATGTCGAGCACCATCGCATGCATGGCCCAGCCCTGCGCGGTGTTGCCGATCTTCTCGTGCTCCGACCAGGTGTCGGGCACCGACTTCGCATGCGCCACCATTTTCTTCAGCACGACGAGCTTGTGCTCGAGCGACTGACGCGCCGGTCCTGATGTCCGCGCGACCTTCTCGGAGAGCGCGCGAATGAGTTCGTGCCCCTGCTCGGCGAGCAGCTCGACACTGTTGGTGGTCAGTAGCTGGTTGTAGCCCATCGCGGTCGAGATCGCGCGCTTGCCGCCATGCTCGATTCCCGCCTGCACGTCGTGGCTGCCGGTGCCGCCGGTCTCGAACGAATAGACCCGCACGGCCTGCTCGCGCGTCAGCCCGGAGGCCAGCGCATAGCGCGCATAGGCGCGCTTGAACTCGATCTCGCTCGCCGGGCGCTGCGGCGTGAACTGGTAGAGCTCCTGCGCCGCGCGCAGGAAATCGGCGACCACCGGGATCGGCTTTTTGGCGGGACGGTCCGGCGTTTCCTCCGGCTCCGGATTCACCGGCTTCTTCGGCCCGTTATAGAGCGGCGGATGCTCCAGCACGTAATCATCGAGCGTCACCTGCTGCCCGCTGCGCCGCTTGGCGTTGCGGCCTTTCCGCTTCTCCGAGATCTGGCTCCAATAGGCGCCGGCCTCAGCGTCGAAGGCCGCGCGCGCCGCCTGATACTCCGCGAGCTTGCGGCGATATTCGAGCACCGCCGGCGAAGCGCCACCCTGCGCAAAAAACTGCGACAGCAGCTGGGCGTTGGCATCGCGAACGGCGGGCGGCAGCGCGTCGATCTCGCCGCCACGCGCGGCGGGCGCGAGCAGGACAAGCGCAAGTGGAACCAGCGCGAAGCTATTGCGAATCGAATGATGCATCCTGCCCTCTTAGCAGGCATCCGGTAACCGTCACGTTAACGCGCCGTTTACCTCTTTTTTCGTCTCTTGCGTCACTTCCAGGCGAACACCGGCTGTTCCAGCTCGGTGACGCGGGTGTGCCGGCCCGCGAGCACCTCGCGGAACTGGTAGATCAGCGCCGCCGTCGGCGCGTGGATCAGGCTTTCCTGATGATGGAAGCGAATGACGCGGCGCGCGCTCTCGGGGATCGCGACGAAATCGAAGGCGTCGTCGCGCTCGATGGTGTCGAGCGCAATGCGATGGACCGAAGCCACCTCGTCCGGGTTCGGCCTGATCGCGGCACTGTCGGCGGCCCAGACCACGACGGGCGTGATCAGATATCCGGAGCGGGTCGGATAATCGTCGAGCGTGCCGAGCACCTGCGCGCCGGTGAGGCGAAGGCCAAGCTCCTCGTCGAGCTCGCGCAACGCCGCCTCGACCGGCGTCTCGCCGGCGTCGCAGCGGCCGCCCGGCAGCGCCCATTGGCCGCGATGGGCGCGCAGATGCGATGCGCGCAGCGTGAGCAGGAATGCGGTGTCGTCGTCCTCGCTCGCGGTCAGCGCGACCGCCACCGCGGCACGCTTCAGCGTCGTCGGCACTTCACCCGCCGGCAGCCGCATGAAGGCCGCGCAGGCATTCGCGATATTCCGCCGTGTGGCATCATCGAACGGTCTCATGATGCTTGACTACACCACGTCCGGCCCCGATGAAACGGGATCGCAAGGCCCGCACGGAATGGACGACGAGATGACCAACAAGGCCGCCGCAAGGCTCAAATCAGACGGCTGGAGCATCCTGGAGACCACGGGCTTCATGCACCTGATCGGTCCCCTGTGGGAGCGCAAGGTCGACGGCCATTACGAATTCGCGCTCGCGACCGAGGACAAGCACCACAACCGCCGCGGCATGGTCCAGGGCGGCGTGATGATGACCTTTGCCGACCGCACCTGCGGCATGACCGCCCGTTACGTCTCCGGCAAGGAGTTCATGGCAACCGTGCAGCTCGACACCCATTTCGTCGAGGCCGGCCAGATCGGCGACATCCTGATCTCCCGCCCGCGCGTGGTGCGCTCGACGCGCAGCCTGATCTTCATGAGCACGGAGGTGACCGTAGATGGCCGCTGCATCGTGATGGCGAACGGCGTGTTCAAGATTCTGAAGGGCCCGGGGTAGCTGTTCGGTCAGGTTGCCACTGCCGCAACCACACACTCCGCTGTCGTCCCGGCGCAGGCCGGGACCCATAACCACAGGGAGCAGTTGTGGCACGAAGCTCGTAACTCCGAGTCTTCGCCGAACGCAACCCTGTGGTTATGGGCCCGGATCTGCGCGCGCTTGGGGCGCGCTTGTCCGGGACGACGAGAGAAGCGGCATTGCTGGATTGCTTCGCTGCGCTCGCAATGACGGCGGGAGCTGGCTATGCTGCGCTCCATAAAGATATCGAGGACCCGCCCATGCAATACCGTCAGCTCGGCCGCAACGGCCTGAAAGTGTCGCCGATTTGTCTGGGCACCATGATGTTCGGCGGGCCGACCGATGAAGCCACGTCAAAACGGATCATCGACAAAGCGCGTGATGCCGGCATCAACTTCATCGACACGGCGGACGCCTATTCGAAAGGCGCCTCCGAGGAGGTGGTCGGCCGCGCCATTGCCAGCAACCGTAACGCCTGGGTGCTCGCCACAAAACTCGCCAACCCCATGGGCGACGATCCCAATTGCGGCGGCCTGTCTCGGCGCTGGGTGCTGCAGGCCGCCGACGACAGCCTGAGGCGGCTCGGCACCGACCACATCGACATCTACTATCTGCACAAGGAAGACCATTCGACACCGCTGGAAGAGACGGTGCGCGCGATGGGCGATTTGATCCGATCGGGCAAGGTGCGCTATTTCGGCGTCTCGAACTATCGCGCCTGGCGCGTTGCCGAGATTTGCAACATCTGCGACCGGCTCGGCATCGACCGGCCCGCGGTGAGCCAGCCCTATTACAACGCGATGAACCGCATGCCCGAGGTCGAGCATTTTCCGGCCTGCTCCTATTACGGACTCGGCATCGTGCCCTACAGCCCGCTGGCGCGCGGCGTGCTCACCGGCAAGTACAAGCCCGATGCCGCCCCCGACAAGGAGACGCGCGCGGGCCGCAATGACACCCGCATGATGCAGACCGAATGGCGACCGGAATCGCTGCAGCTCGCGCAGGAGATCAAGACTCACGCCGGGAAAAAGGGCATCACCGCCGGCCAGTTCGCAGTCGCCTGGGTGCTCAACTCCGCCTTCGTTTCCTCGATCGTCGCGGGGCCCCGCACCGAGGAGCAATGGGACGGCTACATCAGCGCGCTCGACTACCGCTTCACTGGGGATGACGAGGCGCTGATCGACCGACTGGTCGTGCCGGGGCATCCCTCGACGCCAGGCTACAACGATCCCGCCTACCCGATCGAAGGCCGGCGCGCGCGGACGGCGTGAGATCGGGAGATCACGATGGCGCATCAAGATCGCTACGGCCTGCCGCTCTCCACCATATCCGATGCGGCCGCTGGCGCCTATCGCGAGGGTGTCGACCTCATGCTTGCGGGCTGGACCGGCATGGCGGAGATGCTGGAGCGCGCCATCGCAGCCGATCCGGACTTCGCGCTTCCCCATATCGCCCGCGCGCGCGTGCACGCTTTCTACCAGCAGGGCGATCTCGCCCGAAGCAAGGCGGCGCTCGCACGCGAGCTGGTCGCCAGGCGCGGCACCGAGCGCGAGCGCTCGCATGTCGAGACGCTGGCGCTGGCGATCGAGGGCCGGCTAGCCGAGGCCATCGCATCCACGCTGAGGCACATCGACACATGGCCGCGCGATGCATTGGTGCTGTCGCTGCCGCTCGGCGCGTTCGGCCTGTTCGCCTTCTCCGGCATGGCCGACCACGACCGCGCACGGCACGAGCTGTGCGGACGTGTGGCGCAGCACTATGACGAAGACTGGTGGTTCCTGACCATGGCCGGCTGGGCGATGACGGAGAATGGCGACGTCGCGCGCGGCCGCGCCATGACCGAGCGCGGTTTTGACCTCCGCCGGGCCAATGCTCACGCTGCGCATGCGGTGCTGCACGCGATGTTCGAGGACGGCTCGATCGACGCTGCCGACCGCCTCGTCGACGACTGGATTCCGACTTACGACCGCGCCGGAATCCTGCACGGCCATATCCGCTGGCACCAGGCGCTCGGCGCGCTCGAGCAAGGCGATGCGGCACGCGCGCTCGCAATCTATGCCGACGTGCTCCAGCCGTCAGTCACGCAGGCGCCACCACTCAACGTCATCACCGACGCCGCCTCGCTGCTGTGGCGCCTCTCGGCTTATGGCCATTCCGTGCCGAAGGCGCTGTGGCTGGAAGCCGACGCCAGCGCGCAAAAACTGTTTCCGAAGTCGAGCCTGTCCTTCGCCGACATCCACATGGCGCTGTTCGCGGCGGCGACGCAAAACTACCCGGCGCTCACCACGCGCCTTGCGGCCATCGAGCAGCGCCTCGCCGAGGGCAAGCTGCCGGCCGGCCCCGTGGTGCCGGCGATCTTCCGCGCGCTGGCGGCCTTTGCGGATGAGAATTACGCGTCATGCGCGCAAACGCTGGCGCCCGTGCTCGCCGAGGTCGTGCGGATCGGCGGCAGCCACGCCCAGCGCGAATTGGTCGAGGACACCTATATCGTCGCACTCATGCGCAGCGGCGAGCTCGCCCGCGCCCGCACCCTGCTGGGCGCCCGCCTGCACCGCCGGCCCTCACTTCGCGACACGCGCTGGCAGGCGGCGATGGCCTGAGTTCCGCCACGAAAAAAACACCGGCCTGACGGCAAGTGGCGGCGGACGGTTTGGACGATTTGGACAAAACGCCGTCGGGGTGGCGCGGTGGTATTCCAGGCGGGACTTGCAGGACAAACGGGATCGCAACCAATTTGCGGTTCGATGGTTATGGTGCGGAACCTGACCGTGGTTCCCTGGCACGTGAGCCTTCCAATGCGCCTCTGCCGATCGCTGCTGGCCGCGACCCTTGTTTTCACGGCCACCCTTGCCGCTTTGGCAAGTCCTTGTTTTGCCGAGACTTCCAAGCCGATCCCGGTCAACAATCCGCCGGCGCTGCAGAATGCCTTCATCGATCTGCTCGCGCTGATGTCCGGCCACTGCAAGACCTTCAAGGTCGCCGGGCGCACCTTCG
Organism: Bradyrhizobium sp. CCBAU 65884; assembly: GCF_028128835.1. NCBI lineage: Bacteria > Pseudomonadati > Pseudomonadota > Alphaproteobacteria > Hyphomicrobiales > Nitrobacteraceae > Bradyrhizobium > Bradyrhizobium sp. CCBAU 65884. The sequence continues at coordinate 134,772 of NZ_LBJU01000125.1, forward strand.
CCTGCAAGACGGTGGCCTACGCCCATGGCGACAAGGGCCGCGTCAATTTCGCGGTCGCGGTCGACGATCCCTCCGACGACAGCCACGTCGTGTCGTTCTCCGGCGAAAACGGCAAGCGCGCCGACGACAATTCCTACGAGCTGCCGATCGACCGCATGCTGCTCAACTCCAAGGACCGCCCCAGGGTCGACGGCCTTCCGGTGCCGGCCGAGCAGACCTCCACCGGCCTCTGCCGCCAGACCGGCAATTTCGCCGCCAGGAAGGTGACTGACGTCACCTGCTCCGCCACCGACAGTGAGGGCCGGCGCTACGAATTGCTGTTCGTCTCCGACGGCACCCCAGTCAGCGTGCGCCGCATCCGGCAATCGGCGCCGTCGATCCAAGATCCCTTCAAGTAACCCGTTCAAGTAGCGATCACGCGAATGCCTTCTCCAGCGTCGCGAAGATGACCGCGAGCGACTTGTCGTGCCGCGTCACCGGCGGCACCGGGCGATCGATCTTCATCAGTCGATAGACCGCCATCTGCGCCGCGCGCACCGAATATTCGACGGTGAACACGACGTCGTCGGGGATTTCGACGAACTGGCTGACGAAAGCGAGGTTGACCGAATTGTTCGGCACCGGCAGCGGCCGATCCGTCAGGTTGCGCGGCATGAACATGCTGGTGATGTAGGGCATGCGGCAGGGCACGCAGATTGCGTCCTCGAACACGCCCGCATCGAAATTCAAATGGCCACACAGCTCCTTCAGTATCTCCGCGCCGCCGCAATCGGACATCGGCTTGGCAACGAAATTGCCGACGCGGTCGGGATGCAGCGCATAGCCCCAGAACACCTGCACATTCTTCGGCTGTCCGGCGAAATGCGGCTGGTGATAGAGCACGACCGACATCAGCCAGTTGGAATCCTTGAACGTGACGAGGCCGCCGGTGCCCGCACGGTTGCCGGAGAACGCCTCCATCCGGTCGAAGAAGAGTGGATCGCGGCAGGTGACGGTGAAGGACAGCCAATAGGATTCGGGGATCGAGCTGTTGAAGGCGGCGGGATTGCCGAATTCGGGACGCTCCTTCGCGATCGTCTCCCACAGCGCCCAGCCCTGGCTGTCTTTCTTGGTCAGATGCGGTGGCGGCTCGGTCATGGTGCCGAGGCTCGAGGCGTCCGTCATCGAGCCGTTCTGGAAGAATACGAGATCGCCGTCCTCGAGCCGGACATTGGCGATGCGGCCGTCGCGATCGAGCACGAGCTGGCGCACCCGCAAGCGTCCGTCCTCGCGCTCGATCGCCATGTCCGTGACGCGCGTGCCGCGCACGAATTGCACGCCCTGCCGCTTCAGCCAGTCGGCGAGCGGCCGCACGATCGCATCGTACTGATTGTAGACGGTGCGCTTGACGCCGGCGAGCGTCTCGATGCGCGGAAACTCGTTCATGAAGCGGTGCAGATAGCGCTTCAGCTCGACCGCGCTGTGCCAGGGCTGGAACGCGAAGGTGGTCTGCCACATGTACCAGAAATTGGACTCGAAGAATTTCGGCGAGAGCCAGTCGGTGATGCGGCTATTGCCGAGCGTCTCCTCCGAGGCCTCGGTGAGCCGCAGCAGCTCGAGCCGGTCGCGCGCGGAGAAACCCATATGCGAGACGTCGACCTTGAAACGGTTGCGATCGACCAGCCGCGCCTTCGAGTGCGCCGGGTTCTCCAGGTTGAATGCGATGGTCTCCTCGCGCACGCTGAGGCCGGGATGCTCGAGCGAAGGGATGCTGGAGAGCAGATCCCAGGTGCATTCGTAGTGATCGGTGGTCAGCATTCGCCCGCCGCGCAGCGAATAGGCGCCGTTCGCGAGCAGCGTGCCGTCGAGGCTGCCGCCGACCAGCGGCTGCGCCTCGTAGATCACGATGTCGCGCCCGGCCTGCTGCGCATCGCGGATCAGGAACGCCGCGCCCGCGAGCGATCCAATGCCACCGCCGATGAAATACGCCTTCATGACTTGCCTCGATTGCCGTTCGAATTCGCGGGCGACATTGCATCGCGAGGCAGCGGCCGAAGTTGCGCTGGATCAACCGCGGGGAGAGGCGAAATCACGTCGGCGTTATCGGCGCGGGCTTCTTCGCATAGACGTGCTCGATCTCGTCTGCGAAGCGGCGTTCGAGCGCGGGTCGCTTGTTCTTCAGCGTCGGCGTGAGCAGGCCGCTCGCGATGGTCCACGGGTCCAGCGTCCACCACACCGCGCGCGGCGTCGCGTAGGACGGATAGGCCTTCACGGCCGCCGCGATCCTGGCCAGCAGCGCAGCCCGTTCCGCCGCGCCGCCTTGCTTGCCGCTCGCCGCCAGTCTTTCCTTCTCCTGCACCCAGGCTTTGGCGTTCAGCACGACCAGCGCAGTGAGGAACGGCCGCTGTTCGCCGACCACCAGCGCCTGCTCGAACAGGGGATCGGCGAGGATCGCGGTCTCCAGATCCACCGGCGCGATCTTCTCGCCGGTGGACGTGACCAGAATGTCCTTGATGCGGCCGGTGATGGTGATGCGCCCGTTCTCGATGCGGGCCTGATCGCCGGTATGCAGCCAGCCGTCGGCGTCCTTGACGCGGCGTGTCTCCTCCGGCTTGTGCCAATAGCCGAGCATCACGCTGGGGCCGCGCACCAGCAATTCGTCGTTCTCGCCTAGCCTCACCTCGACGCCGTCGAGGACATGGCCGACCGAGTGCGGATCATTGTCCTCGATGGTGTTGACGGAGACCACCGGCGAGGTCTCCGTCATGCCGTAGCCCTGGAGCACGTCCAGCCCGAGCGCGAGAAACAGGCGAATGACGGGCTCCGCGATCGGCGCGCCGCCGGAGATCGCGACGCGCAGGCGGCCGCCGAGCCGCGCCAGCACTTTGTCGGCGACGAGCCGTTTGAGCAACGGCCAGGCCAGCCGGTCCAACAGCGACGGCACGCCATGCCGCTGCCGTGCATCGAAACGCCGCCCGCCGACGGCGATGGTGAGGTCGAGCAGCAAGCGCTCGATGTAACTTGCTGATGCGCGATGCTGCATGATCAGCGCGAAAATGCGCTCGTAGATCCGCGGTACCGAGACCAGCACCGTCGGCTGCACACGCTTCAGGTCCTCCGAGAGTTGTGGCACCGAGCGGGCATAGGCGACGCACGCGCCGGCCGCGATCGGATAGTAGTAGCCGCCGGTGCGCTCGAAGGTGTGCGAGAGCGGCAGGAAGGACAGGAAGACGTCATGGGGTTCGGCGGCGATGCGGTGCGCGATCGCCTTCACATTGGCGACGACATTGCCATGCGAGAGCATCACGCCCTTCGGCCGCCCGGTGGTGCCCGAGGTGTAGACGATGGCGGCGAGATCGTGCGGCTCGATCGCGACATCTGGCAGCGGCGCGGTCGCGCCGGGGGCTTGCGCGAGCCAATGGTCGAGCCCGACGATGCGGGCATTCGGCGTGATGAGCCCGCTTGCATCCGCGCAGACGACGCGCTTGAGATGGTCGAGCGGCTGGCCGGTCGCCACGATCGCCTGCCAGCGCTCCAGCGTATCGACGAACAAGAGCAGCGCGCCGGAATCGACAAGGACGTAGGCGATGCTGTCGGGATTGTCGACGGCATGCATCGGCACCGGCACGAGGCCGCGCGACAGCGCTGCCTGGTCCATGGCGATATGCGCAATGCCGTTCGGCATCAGGATGGCGACGCGTTCGCCCGGCGCGAACTCCTCCGCGGCGAGCGCGCGCCGCCACAGCTCGAATCCCGCATCGATCTCGCGCCAGGACTGGCTGACCCAGCGCTGCGCGGTCGCATCGAAATGACGATAGGCCTCCGCCGCCGGCGTCGCCTTGACGCGCCAGCGCAGCAGCTCCGGCAGCGTCTTGATTCCGGCAAGTCCGTCCGGTTGACTCAGCCCCTGCATGGCATCCTCTCGCATCTCATCGATTCCCAGCAATTTGGTGCCGCGACACTAGGCCGGCCAGTCCTTGCCGCTTTGATCCTCAGCAAGGCGGCCATGCAGGGAAGAGACGCTGCGCTGCGTCCGGGGCACGAAAGCTGTCGCGAAACGAGGGAAGATCGGCATTGCGCGCTGTCCCAGTCGCCTCGCATATTCGCTTTTACAACCCGTGCGAAAGGTCCGATCATGCCCGCCCCCCTCCCCGCCCTCATCGTCGTCGACGTCCAGCGCGCGTTCGACGAGTGGGAGGCGGCGGGACAGCGGCGCAACAATCCGGATGCGGTGGCGCGGATCGCGGGTCTGCTGAAGACGTTCAGGGCGCGCGGCGCGCCGATCTTTCATATCCGCCACGAGGGTACGAAGCCGAGTTCATCGTTCCTGCCGTCGCGCTCCGGCTACGCCGTCAAGGACGAGGCGCGCGAGCAGCCGGGCGAGACGATCATCGTCAAGCGCGTCAACAGCGCCTTCATCGGCACCGACCTGGAACAGCGCCTGCGCGCGGCCGGCATCGGCAACCTCGTGATCTGCGGTGCCACCACCAATCATTGCGTGGAGACGACGACGCGGATGGCCGGCAATCTCGGCTTCGACGCGCAGCTCGTGCGCGATGCGACATGGACCTTCGACCGCATCGGTCCCGACGGCGACAAGCATTCCGCCGAGGAGATCCATGCGATGACGCTGTCGAACCTCAACGGCGAGTTCGCGCGCATCGTCACCAGCGACGACGTGGTCGCCTCGTTCGCGGCCAAGTGATGGCAGCAATGCGATCAATGCCGATGATGCGACAATAAATCTCACGAGCCCACTCATGCGCGCGAAGCGAATCGGACGTCGCAATACTGCGTCGTTTCGACGCCCGCACTGGCCGGAACGCGGGAAGCGCCCATCTGTTGTCACACGACATTCAACTGGAGTGATGACACCATGAAGTATCTCATTGTCGCGATGGCGGTCGGTGCTGCGGCGCTTGCCGGCGGATCGGCGGCGAACGCGGCCAATAATTCAAGCGCGAAGCAGAACGCGCAGGCCGGCCAATCGACCGACATCAGCGCGCAGCACCGGCACCACGGCCATCGCCACCATCATCACTGGCGTCATCATCACCACCATCATGGCTACTATCGTCCGCACCACCGGAGCTACGGTTACTACCCGCGGCATCACGGCTATTACGGCGGCGGGCCGTACGGGTATTACGGCGGCGGCGGTCCCTCGGTGACGTTCGGCTTCGGCGGCAGCCGCTGGTAAAAGGAAAGGCCCGCGATGCGGGCCTTTTTCTTACCCCCGCAAAATCATCCCTGCCGTCTCCTGGCCGCTCGCCAGCGCCGCCTCTACCGTGCCCATGTCACGGCCGCGATAGAGAGCCTCGCCGGAAAACAGCACCAGGCCATCGGCACGCGCGAGGATCGCTTGTGCCGCACGCGTCCGCGGCGTCGCCCAGGAATAGGCACCGCGGGCAAAGGGATCGTGTGCCCAGTTGGTCGCCGCCGCCGCGACGAGCTCGCGCGCGATGTCCTCGCGCGACAGCTTGAAAATGGCGGCGAGCGAATCGAGCCCGGCTTCGATCAGTCCCCGCGGATCGAGGTTGTCCAGCTCCGCCGTGCGCGGGCCGCCGAACCAGCCGGTGAGCACGGCCTGCCCGCCCGGGTATTGCGTCCACCACACCGGGATGGTCCGGTCGGACAACAGGAAGGTCATGGCTGCGAGATCCTGGTGCCGCTCGCGCCACCACGGCCGCGCAAACCGCAGCAGGATCTTGATGACGTTGCCGAAGCCGATGTCGCCCGCAGCAGCAAGCCTCGCGCGCGCGCTCGCCGGCAGGGCCATCTCGCGCAGCAGCGGCAGCGGCACGGTGAGGATCACGCGATCACAGACGTGGACATCGCCGCCGGCGCAGCGAACGGCCGCCGTGTCGCCGCCCTCCTCGATCGCCGACACCACGCAGCCGAGATGGATGGTCACGCCGAACCTGCGGCAATGGGCGGCCAGAAAGTCGATCAGCGCGCCATAGCCGCCATCGATGCGCGCCTGCGGCGCGTGCCCGCCATCCATCCATTCCTCACGCAGCGCCAGCGTCGAGGCGCGCTCGGGGTCGGCCGCGTCATAGCCCTCGACCATCCGCTCGATCGATTGGCGCATCGGCGCATAGTCATCCCCGGCGAAATGCCGGCGCAGGAACTCGGCGACGGAGAGATCGTCCTTCAAGTCCCTCAGCACGGCCTGAAGCTCCGCCTCGTGCGGATCGTCGCGCTCCTCGCGCGAGAGCGTCATTCCGTCAAAGCTCCACTGCTCGCCCGCGATCTCGTGAAGGGACAGCCCGGCCTCGCGCAGCAGTTCGCGCGTGACCGGCGCCTCGCCATGGACGAATTCGGCGCCGCCCGCGGCGGGGTAGCCGAACTCCTCAACCGGCAGCGGAAGGATGCGGCCGCCGCAGCGCTCGCGCGCCTCCAGCACCGTCACCTTGCGGCCGGACCGCGCCAGCTCGCGCGCCGCCATCAGGCCGGCCGCGCCGGCGCCGACGATGACGATATGTTCCGTTGTCTCGGGCATGGCCGCGCGTTACCGGCTCGCGGCTTGCGGATCGTTCTTGATCAGATAGCGCAGCAGCAGGACACCGCCGCCGAGCTGGCGCGTACTCTCCAGCGTCATCGCGGTGATCGGCGCGCGCTTGTCGCTGTCCGCCTCCGTTGAAGAGAACACGAAGGGCGCGCCCTCTGCGCCATCGATCGCGGGGCTGAGAATCAGGTTGAACTCGTCGATCAGACCGGCACGCAGGAACGCGCCGTTGGCGACGCCGCCGCCTTCCACCAGCAGGCGCTTCACCCCTAACTCGCGGCTGAGAATGTCCAGCACCAGCGCCAGATCGAGCTCGGACTTGCCCGCGAAGATGTAGGACACGCTCTCGCCCCGGAGCCCTGCGAGATGCGAATCCGGCACGCTCTCGGTCAGCACGACGACGATCGGATCGCCGCCGATGTCCGAGCGGCCCCAGCCGATCTTGCCCTGCGCATCGAGCACGATTCCATAGGTCTTGGCGTCCCGCCGCGCGAACCAGTTTTCACGCGGCAGCTTCGCATTGGTCGTCGCAGGATAAGGCTGGCCCCTGGCGAACTCCGAGCCGGTGACGCGGCCGATCACCCAGGCATCGCCGCCGAGCTCGTCATGAATCTTCTCGAACCAGTCCGTGCCCGCCCCCTTCGGGCGCCAGCGGCTGGGATGCGTGCGGCCATCGAGGCTGGAGTGCATCAGACAGATGACATAGGGCTTCATGCAAAGTCTCCGAGCATCACTCAGGCCGAGGCTGCCGGCCCATCGCCCTTCTCATCGCTTCTGGCGCGATCGTTGACGATCACCGCGAGCGGATTGAGCTTTGGTGGCGCGACCAGCTGCAGCGTGTTGGTGTCGCGATGGTCGAACGGCGCACCGCGCACGAACAACTCGGTCTGGATCAGATAGGTCCAGCTGCCGTCGTCGTTGAAGGTGATGTCGCAGCGATAGGAGTCGGTGCGAAACGCCTGTTCCAGAAAGTCGGTCGAGCAGATCCCGTAGGCGGTATCGCCACGCTTTGCGGTGACGGAGATCGTCCTGTCGTCGGGCCCGGCCTTGCCCGAAGCCAGCAGCACCTGCCCGCGCGGAATCGCCAGCGTCTGCATGATCAACCCGGTCGCGGGCTCCCACAGCCAATAGCCGACCTGGTCGTGGAAGGTGATGTCTTCCTCGGGCGTGTTGATGTGGATGTGATAGCGCAGCCCGTACAGCAGCTGCGGCCCGTTGGCCTGCGGATCGATCGGGTCCATGCGGATGCGCTCGATGAAGGTCCGCCGCTCCGGCCCCTCCGCCTTCGGATTGATGTCGATGCCCTTGTCCGCCTGCCAATGCCCTGCGAGACGGCGAAGCGGGCCGAGATTGGCAAGGCCGTCGGGCGAGACGTCCTCGGGCTCGGTGAAGATATCGGCGGGAATGGGGAGCATGGCGACCTCGCGGGAAAGTTGCGGAGGCAGCAATAGCATGGCGGCGCGGGCGTGGCGCGTGCTCAGGCCTCACAATCGCGAATGGACACCGGCGTTGCGCGCGGGACGATTGTCGGGCTTTTCGACAAGACGACGAAGCCGAACCCGTTCGGTTCGGCTCCGCCGCCGGGACGTTTAGTGGCGATGATCGCGGACCTCGGGCTGCGTGCGGTGGTCCCTGACGATGGTCTGATTGCGATGGTCGCGCACGATGGGCGGGTCGCGATGATCGCGGACGATGGTCAGCGCGCTCGCGGGCGTCACCGCGCTTGCCAGGGTGATCGCTGCGAAGGCCACAAGGATGGTATTGCGCATAAGTCTTGTCCTCTTCCCGGTGGATCATTGCGAGCCACCTGACGCCAAGCTAGATCGACCCGCTGGAATGATATGTGTCGGCGATCACGCGGCGACGATCGAGACGTCGGCAACCACGCGTCATCCGCAGCACGAAGCGCATGGCGGCTTGTCCGTCGAGCCCCCCTGCGAAGGACAGACGCGCGAAGCGATCTTCGCGACGCTCGGCGTGTCCGTCAGCACCGTGAAGAGCCACCTCGCTGACGTCTTCCGGTGTCACCGGAGGCCGCTCTCAAGCCGCTTCCGACACCGATTTCGCACGCTCCTCGAGCACGCCGATCGTCGAGACCAGATTGTCGCGCCGCGCTCGGAGGTTCAGTGCAAGCAGCGGATATGTCGGCTGAAGCACGTCGAACACGCCGGCTTTTGCTTCCTCCTCAAGAATGTCGGTATTCAACAGCCGGACGCGCCACCACAAATCGGCGATCAGCGCATCGAGCCGGAGTTCTCCGGCAGTACCAGAACGGGACATTTCTTGCATCGCTTGCCTCAACCTGAAACGGGCCTCCCTGACGAGGCCCGGCTTTGGTCAAGACTGAGCAAATGGAGTGCCAGGATCGGCGGGTGCGATTTGGCTCGGGAATTGGCTCCGCGGTGCAGTCCTTCGGCTCTCAGCGGAAGCTGAACGTTGCCAGGGGACCACCAGGTCTTGCCCCCTTCCAAGCTATTCCTAGGGAGGCTTCACCTGCTCAGCTTTCCTGCTCTTGGGCGGCGGGCGATAATGACAAACGCCGGAGGCATTCAGCTCACGCCGCCCGCCGTTTCCGTCGCGCCGGTGGGGCCTGCCACGAGAGGCCGGCGAGCGGCACGGGCTTGCTGAAGTGAAATCCCTGGCCGAGCGGGATGCCGAGTGACTGGAGCCGTTTAACCTGCTCGAAGGACTCGACCCCCTCGGCGACGATCGAGAGCTTCAACGTCTTCGCGAGCTGCACGATGGACTTCAGCACGGCGACGGTCTCGCAGCGATCGATCCTGTCGATGAACGATTTGTCGATCTTGACCTTGTCGAAAGGAAAGGCCGTCAAATAGGACAAAGACGAGTATCCGACACCGAAATCGTCGAGGGCAATGGAGACGCCGAGCGCCTTGAGGCGCTGGAGCGTCTTGAGGTTCTCCTCGGTGTCGGCGAGAAATACGCTCTCGGTGATCTCGAGCTCGAGCCGGGTTTGCGGAAGGCCGCTTTGCGCCAACGCAAACGTCACGGTGTCGACGAGATTGGTGCCGGCAAATTGCAGGGCGGAGAGATTGACGGCGACCTTAACGTCGGCCGGCATGCTCATCGCATCGCGACAGGCCCGGGCAAGCACCTGATTGCCGAGCTCGACGATCAAGCCCCCCGCCTCCGCAACCGCAATGAACTCAGCCGGAGGAATGTAGCCCCTGGTGCCGTGATGCCAGCGCGCCAGCGCTTCGACCGATTTTACCCGGCCGGTGCCGAGCTCGATCACGGGCTGATAGAATACCTCCATCTCCTCGCGCCAGATCGCTTCGCGCAGCTCGATCTCGAGCACGTTGCGCTGATCCGCTTCCGCCTTGAGCTCCGCTGAATAGAGGTGGAAGCAGCTTCGGCCGGCATTCTTCGACCTGTAGAGCGCAAGATCGGCGTTGCGGAGGATCTCATCGACCCGCGTGCCGTGCTCGGGCACGAGCGCAAGGCCAATGCTACAGCCGATCACGACGGGATGGCCATCGATGTGATAGGGCTCGGCAATGGCCTGGACCAGCCGCTCGGCCAGGCTTGCAGCGCCGTCGCGCATCGCGGCCACGATCACGGCAAACTCGTCGCCGCCAATTCGCGCCGCCGTATCGGCATCACGAATCTGCGCCTTGATCCGGTCGGCAACCTGCTTCAGCAACGCGTCGCCGCATTGATGGCCGAGCGCATCATTGACGGACTTGAACTTGTCGAGATCGAGCAGGAGGACGGCGAACGCAGGCTCCAGCCGGCGCGAGCTGGCTAGCGCCTCGTCGATGCGCTCCTTGAACAGGTTGCGGTTGGCAAGGCCGGTCAGGCTGTCGTAATGCGCCAGCCGCTCGATGCGGTCCGCCGACGCCTTGCGCTCGGTGATGTCCTCATGAGTAGCGACCCAGCCGCCACCCTCGCGCCGGCCGTAGGAGATGTAGACGACCCGTCCATCGGGAAACTGCACGGTGTTCGAGATCTGCTCCGACCGGGCGAGCCGGTTCTTCAAATCGACGAGATAGGCCTCGACGTCGAGAACGGCGGTCTGTTTTGCGAATATATCCCGGAAATGCATGCCGATCCGAATGTCTTCCGGCAGGAGGCCATAGAGTTCGAGCCATTGCGGGTTGAATGCGATCAGGCGGTCACGGCCATCGAACATGCTCAAGCCCTGGGGAAGGTTCCGGAGCGCATCCTCGAACTTGCTGGCAAAATCGCGCCGCTCGCGGTGAGCGCGATCCAGCGCCTGCTGCCGTCGCCAATGGAATGTCGTCGCGGCGAGGATAATGAACGTCAGCAGCAGCGCGCCGCCGAGATAGACCTTCTGCCTGAAGGCGGAGCGGGAATAAATCTCCTGCTCCGAAATGCCGACGGTGAAGATGAGCGGAAACGCCCGCGACCTGCGCGCCGTGATCAGCCGGTCGCTGCGGTTCGGCCGGTTCTCGTTCCAATATTGCACATAGAAGCCGTCACCGAGCTCGCCCTCGACGCGGCTGGGTGTGCGTTGTCGCAGCACGGAGCCCTGGTCCACGCCCCGGGCGGCGAGCACGACGTAATTCGCATTTCTGAGCACCAGCGTTCCTCCGACGCCGAGCTTTGCCGTGTCGTAGAACCTGCCGACCACGTCGACGCTGATCGAGCCGACGATCACCCCGGCCGGATTCCGCGCGAGGTCGAACAACTTTCTTGCCAGCTGGATCGTCCATTTGTTCGAGGCCCGTCCCAGCACCGGCTTGGCAACGTAGAGGCGATCGTCGGCTTGCGCCATGACATTGATGAAGTGTTCGCGATCGCCAAGATAAAGCGGCGGACCGGAATAGCCCGCGGTCGTGTCGATCATGTATCCGTCCGATCCGATCAGTGCGAACTGAACCACGTCGCCGGTCGCAATGCGGGCCGTGTCCGACCATGACTTCAAGCTGAAGGTGAGCGGATCCTGGGCGTAGAGCGCTCGCACCACCAGTAATGACTGATCGACGCGCTCGAAGATGCGTTCGGTGTTTTCCTCGAACAGTTCGGCGACGCTGTCGCCGTGCGACCGCGCCTGCTCGACCGCATCCATCCGCTCCGACGCGGTGATTGCGAAATAGCCGATCCAGGCCAGGGGCAGAAAGAACAATGCGATCTGCAGCGGACCATTCCGCAGGATCGTTCTTCCGGCTTTGCGGACTGCCCCTGCGGGAATCACGACGCGCACCCCCGCTTCGGCCGCCAGGGCAGAACTGCGCTCGCCCGCAGTATTGGCATCGCCGTGTCTCCGCCTCGACTGCACAGGGACACCCGCGGCCGAAAGCGGCGCGCGGGTGCTGCTCATAGCGCAAAGGTAGCTGAAACAGCCTTAAGTTTGTGTTTGGGCAAAGCTCAATTCTTCAGCTTAAAGCATCCGTATCATCACGGAGGTCGGCTGGCCTTGAGCAATCAGGTACACGGGCATGTCGAAAGCCGCACATTTTCAGCCGCCTTTGGACCTGCTTTTCAGATTGCCCGCGCAAGAACGATCGTGCCGGACAGGATGAGGACCCCGCCTGCCGCATAGCTCAATCTTCGGCCGAACGGCAGCAGCTTCTCGCCGGCGACATAGAGCGCGATGCCGATGATCCAGGCCAGGTTCATCACGCCGCCGACGAACAGCAATACCATCAGAAACCAGCAGCAGCCGACGCAGTAGCTGCCGTGGCGAAGTCCCATTCGCAATGCGCCGCGTGTGCCGGGCCGCCAATGTCGGCTGAGAAACAACAGCGGGCTCTCGCAGTACCGCAGGCACGCCTGTTTGAGAGGCGTGAACTGATAAAGCCCTGCTGCAATCAGAACGCCGCCGCCCAAAATCGCGCTGGTGCTTGCCATCGCCATCGACAGCAATCCGAAACGTTCGAACGCTCCTTGCACCAGGACCGCAGCGAGACTGAACCCCGCCCACGTCACGAGATAGCCGGCGAGAAAGATCCAGGTATCGATTGCAGCGCGGGAGGCGGTCTCCTGCTTGCGCTTGACGGTCGCATACAAGAGAACGGTGGGCACCGCGCTCGGCGCCATCATCGCGACCATCATCACCCACCACATCACGAACAGCAGCACGCCATAGAATGGCGTCCACGGCATCGGCGCCATGTCCGGCATGTCGGTCATCATCTCGGTGTCCATGCCGGCGCCCGCGGCGAGATAGGCCCAGGCGAGCGCCACCACTGCGGCAGTCCCGATCGCGACGATCAGCCGGTCGCGGTGGAGCAGGTGTTCCAGTATCGAGCGCCCCTGCATCGACTTGTCCATAGCGATGAGGAGCTGACACCGAGGTTTTATGTCGGTGTCAGCGCCGCATCATGCGACAACCCCCTCGGGCGTCTGCACGACATTGGCGAGCGAGCTATGCGTACCCCGGGTCTCGAACGGGATCGCCCCGGTCGAGCGGATGTTGGCGGATGCGACCTCGGCCGCCCGATGTTCGAACCCCTCGGGCATGACCACCTGGATGCGGTGCGGATCACCGGTGACCGGGTTCTTGATCGGCTCGACATCGGTCTCGAGCACGCCCCTGGCGACGAGTTTTGCGACGCGTCCTTCCTTGTCGAAGGAAAACTCGAACGGCGCAAACACCGGATCGTGGATCCTGGTAACGATCATGCTGACGATCTGGAAAAGCGTGCCTTCGGCCGAATGCTTGCCGGAAAAGATATCGAACAACGCCTGACGCTGCTCCGCCGTGGCGCGTTCGTCGATGATGGGCTGGATTGTCCCGTTGCCCTCATGAAGCGGCCCAGGGAAGTCGACCGTGATCGCAAAGCAGAGACCATCGAGCCTGGTCCCTTCGAAATGTCCCCTGGCGATCCGCATGGCGACCATTCCCTTGCAATAGCCTTGGGTCGGCCGTGCGTTGAAATCGCAGGGACAGCCAAACGCGCAGGTGCAGTTCTTCATCCATTCGCCTTCGAGACGCCAGTCCGATGCAGCCATGGCACATCTCCCAATGTGAGCGGGGACGCGGCAGCCATTGACGATTTGTTCAGCGTTCTTGTCGAGGCAACGCGAAAAGGCGCGAGCGGGATCGAGGTACGATCAGAAGGCCGGCATCGCAGAAAAAGTGTGGTGGCGAGCTGCCGTTTACCGTCCAACGATCATATCAGCGGCCGCCGGCCACGTATAGCGAACGAGGGTAGTGCCTCGGGAGCAGCCACATCTCGGGGATGTCCGACGTCAGGGGAATGGTGCCCAGGGGCGGAATCGAACCACCGACACTGCGATTTTCAGTCGTTTGACTAAAGTCTTGGGCGTTTCTCAGCGACCGTACGCGATAACTTCTTGCTACTCGAAACCCTACGTTTATAAGGGTTTTTACGGTCGCTCATGGTCGCCTGCGGTCGTCATGTATCGGCTCTTTCACCGTCCCCAGCGCGTCCCCGGCCTTTTGAGGGACAGCGGCCCGCTTCCGGGGACGCAATCGGACTTGTCATTGGCCCGCGCTCTTACCGATTCCACAATCAAGGGCATAAAGGCCCCAGCGTCCGGACGGGTCGAGATAGCCGACCTCCGTTGCGCTGGCCTTTCTTTTCGCATTACGGCGGCAGGCGTCAGGTCCTGGAGCTTTCGGTTCAGGGATCCGGTGTCCGGGCGGGACGCGCGATCGACAATCGGGCACTACCCAGACATTTCGCTAGGCGACGCACGGAAAGCCGCGGACGGGCTCCGGGGCAAGGTCGCAGAGGGCGTCAATCCGATCGTGGAGAAGCGGCGGAACCGAAGCGATGCCAGCAGCAAGACTTTCCAGGCCCTCGCCGACCGATATCTCGAGGAGCACGCCAGGCGGTTTAAGCGCTCGGCGGATGCCGACGAGAGGAACCTCCGTCTCCACGTCCTGCCTAAGTGGGCGAAGCGCCGCTACGACCACATAGAACGGGCGGACGTGATCGAATTGGTCGAGAGCATCGTCAAGGCCGGCTCTCCAGTTCAGGCCAATCGAGTGCAGGCTCTGATTTCGATGGTGTTCAGCTTCGCCATCGACGCCGGCCTTATGGAGTTCAATCCCTGCTCTCGCCTCAGAAAACGTGGTGCCGAAAACCGGGAAACCAGGGTTTTGTCAGATAGCGAGATCCGAGAGTTCTGGCGGCAGGCGGTCCTGCCTCCCGTGACCCGGCGCGTAGGACTGGCCCTAAGGCTCACACTGCTGACCGGTTGCCGTCCGGGGGAAGCCGCGGGAATCAACAGGAAGGAACTGACAGATCTGAATGTTGCCGACGGTGCGGGATGGCTCCTTCCGTCGGAGCGGTCGAAAAACGGACGAGCGCATTATGTGCCCCTTTCGGAACTAGCGCGCTCCACTCTTTTATCAGCGATAGATCTGATCTCCGACGACGACGACTTTGTTTTCCCTTCCCCGGTCGAGGCTGCCGGGCCCATCACTGGGCACGCTCTGACCGTGGCCATGCGACGGATGAAGGAGAAGATCAAAGGCGAAGCTCTTCAGACCTGGAAGGCAGACCCGCCCTCTCCTCACGATTTGCGCCGCACGGTCTCAACACGGCTGTCCGCGCTTGGCATTCCAAAAGAGGATCGAGATGCCATCTTCAACCACACGCCAACGGACGTGGGGAAGCGGCATTACGACCAGTACGATCGAGCCACCGAGAAGCGAAGGGCCCTCGACGCCTGGGCGAAGACCTTGGACCAAATACTGAGGGAGCCATCCTGATATGCCGTTGAAAATGCCAGATGAGAACTCCGCAGGAGACTACACTCGCTCAATCAAGTCTTTGCGTCTGGAGCACCTTGAGCATCTAGAGGCGGTCACGAACAAATACGTTCTTGAAGCTAAAAGGATACTGTTGCTCAAGGGCGCACCGGACGACAGCCCGCTCGCAGAGCGAGAGCGATTTATGGAGTTTCTCGGATTGACTTCATGGATGCTGGGAAAATTTGAGGACACCGAGGACGCGGTCAATAAGGTGACGATGTATTTTGCCGCTCTGATGGACCTAAGTGACGGAACAGTTCATCCGATTTTGAAGCCCTCGCCACTGAAGAATGCGGCTCCTGCAAGCACCGATGTTTGGCGAGTTCGAGCCGCCTTGGCTGTGGCTCTCGACTTTTTAGTACGAGCGAGAGTTCCGCTCAATGAAGCGGCGAAGCGTGTTGCTAAGACCAAGGGAATTAAGAAGCTGCTCAAGCAAGGAGCAGATCCGGTTAAATCGATAAAGAATTGGCGGAACGACATCAGCAGTGGGAAAGCTAAGAACCCAACCGCGATGTTCGTTTGGAAAACGGGGTTGGAAGAATACGAGGAGGCGCGCAAGAGCGCCGGCGGCGACGAAGAAGCCTTGCGCGAACAGGCGAAGCAGCTTGCCAACGAAACAATCGGGATCGCCGAGAAAGACCTCCGTTTGCTGGTGAGTGTCGGCAGGCGTTCAGCCTAAGCTGCACCTTAGGCCGAACGAGGATTTGTCGAAGGCTATCTCATTGACCGAAGAGAATCCGGGCATCTCTTCGCTATCGAACGTCCAGCACCACGATGAACGTGACGGCGGGCGGCGACAGCGAAAGGAACCTAGATGGTCGATCGAATCTCCTACAGCGTCCACGAAGCTGCAAAAGCGGCCGGCATCGGCCTGACCAAGCTTCGCGAGGAAATCAGAGCCAAGCGCCTCGTTGCGAGGAAGCTCGGCAAGCGGACCCTCATCAACGCCGACGATCTGAATGCCTGGGCATCAAGCCTGCCTCGGGTGAACGACGAACGGCGCGCGGCTTAAACCTACCTTCCCCCAAACGAAACCCGGCTGGCACGATCCTCTCTTTGCGGGGATCAGGTCGTGCGCACCGGGCTCTCTAGGAGTCTCTAGACTTGAAAACCTGTAGCAAACGACGTCTCAAAGCACAATCGGTTTCCGATCTGCCCTTGTTCAATTGGCGCATCGTCGTGGTGCATCCCAGCACGAGGGCCGGCAGCTACGTCGCCCGTCGATATTGCGTCCACCCGGCGGTTGCTGATCTGATCGCAAACCTCGCCGGCATCGGATCGGGGGTGGAGCAATGAGCAGCATCACCATCCAGAAGTCGGACGGATCGCGTCGCACCTTCACGGGTCGCCAGGCTTGGATGTTGCGAAGGCTGATCGACGCCGGGTCGGCCGGGATCACCCTGCTGGAAACCCCCGGCCCCAGGTGTTCACACTACATCTACATGCTCAGGAAGGCCGGCTTGAACATCTCAACCACGAGCGAACCGCATGCGGGAGCATTTCCGGGCATGCATGGCCGCTACCGGCTCGAGACTTCCGTCGTCGTCGTTGCGGAGGCTGCATGATGAATTTCCATCAACGGGCCCCGCTGACCCCGGACGAATTGAAGCGCCGCGCCGAAGCTTTGTCAGCGAACGCCGAGGCCTTGGATGACCATCAAGGTCGGCCCGGTGACGAGGCTGCTGGCACGTCCGAGAGCGACGAGCGGCAATATGGACCCACGGCCGCCAAAATCTTGCGCGAGGTAAAGCGCAGCGTGGCATTGGCATCTCAGGATGCCAAGCTGGCCGTGTTCACTGAAGCGGCGGCGACGCTGGCCGATGCCGTGGCGAGCCAGTGGGTGCCCAAAAACGTGATGGTCGATCGCCTGTTTGAAATCGCCGTCGCTCACGGGCACTTTGGTCGTGATCGACGTGAGATCGAAGAGCTGATCGGTCAGTATGCCGACAGGGCTTCCGCCTGGACGGACAAGCCGGAACAAGCAGGGTCTGGCTCAAAGCCGCCAAAGCGTCGATTGATCGCGCATCGCGCCAGCGACCTCCCGCCGGAGAAGTTGGTGTGGGTCTGGCCCGGCCGCATTCCGGAAGGCAAGCTCGTCCTGTTGGGTGGGCCGCCTGGGCTCGGCAAGAGCCAGCTCACCGCATACATGTCGGCCACCGTTTCGAACGGTGGTCACTGGCCATGTGGCGAGGGCTCGACGCTTCCGGGCGACGTCATCTTCATGTCCGCTGAGGATGGCGTTCAGGACACCATCATCCCGCGCCTCATGGCGGCGGGAGCTGATTGTGACCGTGTTCACATCGTCTCGGCTGCGACCAAGCCGGACGGGACCGGTCGGAAGACGTTCAGCTTGAAAACCGACGTCGATCTGCTGGAAGAGATGGCGAGGAAAATCGGCACGGTCAGGCTGATCATCGTCGATCCGATCTCGGCGTACATGGGCGGCAGCGACGGCAACGGGAACGTGGAGACCCGGGAAGTCCTGGAGCCGTTGGCCGACATGGCTAACCGCCTGCGCATCGCCGTGGTCGCCGTGACGCACCTCAACAAGGGCGGAGGTGGCGGCAACCAGAGTGCCTTGAACCGGTTCGCCGGATCGATCGCTTTCGTGGCTGCGGCCCGAGCTGCGTTCGCTGTGATCGAAGATCCGGAGGACGACGAGCGGCGGTTCTTGCTCCAGGCTAAGAATAACCTCGGTAAGAAGTGCAAGGGGTTGGCCTTCCGGCTCGAGCAGCGCCTGGTCGGCGACGACGTCATGTCATCGAATGTCATGTTCGAGGGCGACCACGTCAGCGAATCGATCGACGAAGCGCTCTCTGCGTCGGAGAACCGCGGAGCCAAGAAAGGCCAGTCGGGCGGCGGCAAGGATGACGTCATGCACTTCCTCAGGGACATCCTCTCGGCCGGCCCGGTAGACGTTCTGGAGGTCGAGCGTCAGGCGCGGGCGGCGGCGCTGCTGGAGGATGACAAGCGGCTGAGCAAGAGCAAGGCCTTCCGCGATGCCAGGACCGAGCTGGGCATCAAGTCCACCAGGGATGGCTTTGGCCCCGGCTCCCGGTACGTGTTGGAGTTACCGGACGCACCATGGGCGCCCAAAAACCCCATGGGCGCCCCCTCCCAAACAAGGGCGCCTATGGATGATTTGGGCGCCCATGGAGAGGTTGGAGGTCCGCAATGACGGGCGTCCGAACTCGCCTGAACGACCGGAGAGCACATTGGCTCTTCCGGTTCGAATGCGACGGCCAGTCCTATACCGGCGGCATCGGCCGGTTCGAAGATGGACGGATCGCCGAGGTATTCATAAACGGGACGAAGGTTGGCACCGCTGCCGAGACCAACGCTCAGGACGCGGCAATCGTCGCGTCCTTGGCGCTGCAACACGGTTGCCCGGCTGAGACCATCCAGCACGCCTTGGCGCGCTCGGGCGGCTCCGCCGGTCCCTTGGCGACACTTCTAAAGAAGGTGGTGACCGATGGAGAATGATCCCCGTTTCATTCTCCGGCCCTACGACAAACGCGAGGGCATGAGCCTCAGTGCCGCGGCCAAGCACGCCGGCCGGTCCCCCTCGACGATGCGCAATTGGTGCGAGGTCCATGGCATCGGCCGGCGAATAGCTGGCGGTAATTGGGTCGTATCCCGTGTCGCCCTGCAGATGCTGCTCGATGGAGAGGCTGAGGCCTTGTTTGAGTACCACACAGGCAACCGCGTTCATCCAGTTGTGGCGATGTATTTCGGGCGCGCTGGCCTCAAATGCCTCATCTCGCAAAATCAGCAAAATGAACAAACCTCCCAGGACGAACAATCATCGCAGAAGGCGCAGACCTCGCGTGGACCGGCAAAGCCTCGGCCTCTTAGGCTCGCAGCACGTTAGATGCATGTGAGGAGAGGAATGCGCATTAAATTGGCTCGGCTGATGGGGCTGGTCGCTGTTGCGGCTGCTTCGCTGTTCCTCTCTACGTCCTTGGCGCCGGGCGCTGGCACCGTCCCAGGATTCTCCCTTGTTCCGCAGTTCGATCTGACCGGGAAGCCCGCCCCGGGTTGCCGGCTCTTCGTGATTGCGGCTGGCACGGTCGCGACGCCGCAGAACGCCTATTCGGACTCGGGATTGACGCAGGTTCTGCCGAACCCGTTGACGTGCGACGCGGCGGCTCGCTTGCCCCAGTGGTTCGTATCCGATGGGCTTATCAAGCTTCGCCTGACCGACAGGAACGGTGCTCAAATTTTTATCGGCGACAATCTGCTGGTCATCGGTCCGAGCGGCGGCGGTGGGGGCGGCGGCGGCGTTATCGACCCGACGACTATCTTCCAGACCGGCGCCTTTATGCAATTCTACGGCACCGGCATTCTATCCGGTTGGGTTCGCTGCAATGGCCGCACTATCGGCAACGCCTCATCTGGTGCGACGGAGCGGGCCAATTCCGATACCCAAGCACTGTATTCTTATCTCTGGGGCGCCGACAGCAACCTCGCAGTCGCCGGAGGTCGAGGGGCATCTGCAGCCGCTGACTTCGGTGCAAACAAAACGCTGGCGCTGCCAGATTGTCGAGGCCGCGTCGTCGCCAACCTCGACGACATGGGCAGCAGCGCAGCAGGACGTCTCACGTCGTCCTATTTCGGTGCGACTGCGACAACGCTTGGTGCCACCGGCGGTTCTGAAAGCCAAACGCTGACCATCGCGCAGATGCCATCGCATTTTCACTCTGCTGGCATCTACGACCCAACGCACGCACATCCAGTCACCATCCCGGGCAACAGCGGCAACACGGGCGGCGGCGGTGCATTTGGCAACACCCCAATTAGCAGCAGCACTAGCGCTGCAGCGACCGGTGTGCGGGTGAATAGCTCTAACGGTCTGGACACGACCTACAGCACCGGTGGTGGCGGCGCTCACCCTATCGTTCAGCCGACCATCCTCGCCACCACCTACATAAAAATGTGAGGCCCGCATGATCACCTTGACCATCTCGTCGGACGCCGGACAGCGCTTTGTCGTCCGCTTTCAGAGCAAGGCCGGCATCAACGCTGACGGTTCGATCGTATGGACCGACAGCGCTGTCACTACCGAGGTCGGACAGTCGCAGCGCTATGGCCTAGACGAGAGCTTCCGACTGATCGTTGAAGCGTCGCCCGAGAATGCCAATGGCTGAATCCGAGTACATGCCGTACTTGATCGCTAATAGCGGCAGGATAGACGCAAATTCGACACAGCCCGTAGACCCGACTTTGAGCGGATTGATCCCGCCCGGATACGAACCGGGACCTTATGTCCAACGATTGGAAGCTATCGTCGACAGCGGTCGCGTGCTGCCGGATCAAATGAAGGTTTTGCAGGGACGGATCGAGGCTATCCACAAGGCCATGGATCCGTTTCCGGACTACCCGGGCTCGCTAAACTGATTACCATGCCTGAAAAAACAGCCGAGAAACAGCGCGGCAGGCCATTTCGCAAGGGACAGTCCGGCAACCCTAGCGGCCGTCCAAAGGGAGCCCGAAACGTCACCACCGTGGCTATGGAAGCTCTCCTCGACGGGCAGGCGGAGGCGCTGACACAGAAGGCGATCGACCTTGCCCTTACAGGCGACATGGGCGCCCTTCGTCTATGCCTCGACCGGATCATGCCGGCTCGGAAGGACCGGCCTGTCACGTTCGAGCTTCCCAAGATCAGCAGCGCTCAAGACGCAGCTCAGGTTTCATCCGCTGTGCTCGCAGCAGTGGCCAATGGTGAACTCACGCCGGCCGATGCTGGCGAGATCAGCAAGCTGATCGATACTTGGGTGAAGGCATTCGAGACTGCCGAACTCAGCGAGCGCTTGGAGCGCCTGGAGAGGATGACGAACCAATGAGGGGGCGGAATCTGAAGTCTCGCGTGACCAGGCTGGAAGAAAGGCGGAACGCGAACGCCGGGCAGTCTTACGTCTATCATGTGAGCGAACCGGCTACCCCGGGAGAGCTGGCCGCGATCGAAGCGGCTAAGTCCGGCGGGCAAAGTTTCATCGTCGCTCCTTGGCCGTGCACGACTGTAGAGGAGTGGCTGGCGGTTCATGGTCGCCCGGAGGTGCTGCAATGATGGGACGCGGTCTGGAATCCCGTATCGTCAAGCTCGAGGTGCGCACGGCGAGGCCTCACGAAATCTTGGTGGTGTGGCGTCGATCGGGCGAGCAAGTTGCCACGGCGCTGAGAGGCGCAACTTTCGCTCCCGGCGATAAGGTGGTCTGCGCCGAGTGGTTCGAGGATGGTCCATTGCCAGAGCCGCGTTGGTACGGTGAACAGCTGAGTCAGGCCATGCCGGCCGCGGAATATGAACAACTGAACCGCTCGGTAGATTGCATCGCCAGCCGGGCTGCGGGCAGGACGGGAGGCTTTGAGCCCGTCGTCCCAGGCTTCGCCGAGGATCGCACGAGGCAGATGAGCGATGCGGAGCTGATCCACGCGCTGCTCGGAGTGCAGACATGAAAGCAGCAATTTCTCGCCGCCTTGCAGTATTAGAGGCCCGCAAAAATAACACAGCCAGGAGCGTGCATATCGTCATCGCGGCCGATCAGGACGACGCCCACCGGCAGATGGCTAATCTTGTCGCAGCGGGTGCGGTTCTCGGTCGTGACGGGTTTCTTTGCCTCACCGGCAAACAATCAGGATGCTGAAACCGTCAGAAGAATGAAACTATCTCAATTCCAGCGGCGCGCGCCTCCTCGATAAACTCCTTGGCATCGGTAGTGGGTACGGCCAATTCGGGGCCTTCAAGGTATTCCTCACCCTTCGGAGTGTTCGCGCGAAAGATGACTTGGTCGCCCTCTACGGTGTAGTCGATATCGCCTTTTAGCTCTGCCATTTCTCTTCCCCAAGCATCTTGCGCAGGCATCTTGCCTCGGCCCGAGGCTGTGAGACAATAGTTTCTACTATTTGGATTCGCGCAAACATGCCTGATCAGCCGCAAGAGCCGCCCTTCGAGCAGGTCAAATGGGCTCATGAGCAGCAAATTGAGGAGCGGAAGTGGACCCATGAGCTGAAGCGGGATGATGCTAAGCGGGCTCACGACGCGAATCAGGATTTCAGGACCGAGATAAACAAAGAGACCGTTTCGGCGTCGAACCTCACGCTACGCACGCTCGTGCTTATAAACGGCGGTGCTGCGATTGGCGTGCTCACCTTCCTTGGCGGGGTAGCGTCAAAAACTTCCGTTGACTTCGCCCGGGTCGGCGATGTCGCTTCAACGATCAAGTGGTTCGCGTTCGGCGTGGCCCTGGCCGTTGCTGGGATGGCGCTCGCCTATCTGACCCATTATGCCAACGGTGAAAACGCCGGCTCAATGATGCGTACGTGGGAACATCCATATCTTGTAGACACACCCAAATCGGGGATTTGGCGCCGCGTAAATCTCATTTTTCACGTCGCTGCAATCTTGGCTGCAATCACTTCGTTGGTCCTGTTTCTCATTGGAATGTTCAGTACGAGTGACGCGGTAACTCATATGTTTTTAAAGTGATGGATAGAGCAAAAGAGCGCCGGCCTGAGTGGCTGGAAGCGTAGGCGGGCCGCGGGTCGACTTTCGTCGTTAATGGGAAGAGCGGCAACATAGGTGGGACAGCCTAGAGACCATCATTTCATTCCCGTCTTCTACCTTCGGCAGTGGCACGACGGAGCGGGGCAGCTCTATGAGCATAAGAAAGTTTACGGTAATAGAATAGTTCGGAAGCCGGTCAGTGCCATAGCGACCGGCTTTCAACGTGACCTCTATGCCTTTCCCGAGTTGGGGCCCGAGGGCTTCGATCAGCACCTAGAGAGCAAATTCTTTCAGATCGTCGACGATGAAGGGGCTAAGGCGCTTCATCGATTTCTGATGCGAGATCCCTCCCCTTGGACCGCGGAAGCACGAAGCGGATGGTCTCGTTTCCTTCTCAGCTTAAAGGTTCGGCACCCAGACGCCATGGAAGAGCTTCGGCGGGCAATCCCGCGGCTATGGGGACGGAGCTATGCTCCGTCTCAGGTTGAATACGAGAAGCTGCGAAAGCCCGGCGATCCAGAGAGCTTTGAGGCGTTCTTGACGCGCCGCGATCCGAATATTGTGCACAAGATCACAATCAACATGATCATGCGGGCCATTGAGGTCGTCGAGGTCGGCACGCATATCAATGGTATGAAGTGGAAGGTTTTCGACCTACCAAAATCAAGGCACGAGTTCCTTACATCCGATCGCCCGGCTCACTATTGGAGAATAAAGGACCATGACGGCTTCATTTCTCTTCCTATTGGCCCAAGAAAGCTCTTCGTAGCTGCCAATACCGATCATGTGTTTCAGAGACTAATGTCGGCCGATCAGACGAGGGTTGTCGGGGAGGTGAACAAGAAGGTCGTCAGCCAAGCGAGACGCTTCGCGTACACCAGATCCCGGTCGGGAAACCAGCCGTTGATCGACAGCTTTTTCGGGGTCGCACAAGAGCCGCGCCCACTATTTCCGTTTGAGGATGGATAACGCGATAAACGTTCGGGCCTTCATTCCAGGCCTGGCGCCCGACAGTACTTACGATGGGCAGGTAAAGCTGAGCCAGAAGCCTCACGTGCGAGGTTTGCTCCCACTAGATGTCGCCTCTCCGGGCGGGGCCGCTGAATCTCCGGAGGTAGGCAGACTCAACTTAGGGGGCGCCGTCCCAGCATAACAGCCGGAAGGTAGGCCACCAATTGACGCACTCCCCTTGAATGGACCAAATTCGAACGCCACCGCGTTCCCCCACGACTCCTCCAGAGAGAACCGAAGTTCATCAGCGAGGCATTCGGTCATCCACCGAAGGCCGTGCCTTGTTGTCTCGTTGTCAGCGGCTTCGACTTGAGCAAGGCGGTCCCCGACCAAGCGCATTGTTTCTCGAATGCGCCGGTTACCAACCATTTCCATCTCACTCCAACGAAGCGCCCAAAACCTCGCCGTCTCTTTTTTCCAGTCATCAGTACCAGGCTTGAGATTCTGAAGGCGCCCCGTGGTCTGCGCGGTCTCAAAGTACAAGTCGAGCTTCTTGGTGAGGAAGGGACGTTGTGCCTCTATCCTCCGGGTTGCCTCTGCCGCTTTCTCTGCCTCCACCCTCTTGGTCGAGTAGTCGTAAAGCGTCCATACAGCTCCGGCCAAAACCGCGGCAATTGGAAGCCAATCTTGTACGAACTGGAGGATTGGCGATTTCTTCTGCGCCGGAGGCTCGCGGACAGGCAATTTGCTCATGTTTTCTCAAACCATTGTTCAAGCAATGGACAGGCAAACCTGCCCGTGGTTGTATGAAAGTGTCGACTAAACCAAGGGAGGGGCGAATGGTCAAATGGATACTTGCCTGTTTGGTGGCCTTTGCCATTTCAGACGCAAGCGCCCAACAACTGGGGAATTACTCCGCCAATCCGTACGCTCCTAACTCAACAGGTAATCCTTACGGTGTTGGAAGCCCGTATGGTCAAAACAGCATCAACAATCCCTACGGGCGCTATGGCAGTCAGTACAGCAACGACTCGGCAACCAACCCGTATGCTACGAACGCGCCGAAGCTATACGATTCCGATGGCAATTATCGAGGGCGCCTGAGCAGCAATCCTTACGACCCGGACTCCGTTTCAAACCCCTACGGCCGATATGGCAGCCGCTACTCACCGGACAGCATCAACAATCCATACGGAGCCGGTAACCCGTATTCGGCGGACAGTCCGACGAACCCATATGGCAACGGCCTGTCTATTCAGGGCGACGATGACTAGCGAATCCTGGGTCTTGGCCCGGGTCCGTGGAGGTCCAGGAGCGTCTCACATCTACGGTTTTGAAGCTATGACACGATCGAATTTCCTGCGCTGGTCCTTCAACGATCAATATGCGGTGCTCCAAAGCGAGGAGAACTTCCGTCGGTACGTATGCGAGAACCTTGATGAGATCGAATCCGAGGCGGGTGCCAGGTTCGGGGTAATTCTTGCAGTTCTCGTCCTGCAAACTGTGCTTCTTGGCCTGATCCTATGGAGGGTCTGGTGAGGACGCATGGCCCGATCCACGCTTCCAAGGTGCATTAGGTCTAAGAATGGCGGGCCGCGACGATGACGGGGAAGACGACGAGAAGCCTCCTAAGCTGAGGGTCGTTAGCGAAAACCCGAATGCTCGGGCCGATCGACAAATCGAATGGGCCAAGGACGAGGCGCAGCGCGCACTATCCCAATTCGCCGCCGCCCTGCTTCGTACAATGACAGGCAACGACACAGAAGCGGCCTACCTCATCCGTCGACTGGCTCTCGTCGTGGAGGCGATTAACAAATTCGAGAAACAGGCGGATCGGGGGATGTCGGCTGCAGAGCTGCAGGAAGCGCTGCACCTGCCTCAGGCCGAAATGGATTATTCGGCGGGCGATGATTGGCGCTACCGCCGCTGGCGCCGCGAGGACGGCATCGACGATATTGTGAAAGGCGCGCTCCGCCTGGCGGCACATAAGATTCTCGGCGAGGAGCCAGCGTTTGGCGGCATGCATTCTGAAAGGGTAATCGAGCGAGGAATTAAGTCGATCGAGGAATCGAAGCGTCCTCCGCCGCCACCTCGTCAACCGAAGAAAGAATTGGCGGCCAGTTGGGACGACGTGGTAGGGCCACCGAAGACCCCGCAACGGAGATTGGGGGAGCGGCTTGCTGCAGCAATTGATGCTTCCCACCGAAGCGCGGCAAGCCGGAGTACTGGATTTAACCAGGCCGATCTGAAAGAGCTTCGCAAAGCGATCAAGGCGAAGGACGACAAGCGAATAGCCGAACTGACGGCGAAGATTGGAAAGCCTAGATCCGAGGACTAACCTGCCACAAGCCTAGTCGGCAAGGGAAAGTCGAGGAGCGCCATTGCTATGGCACCTAAGGATTCGGCATTGTGGAAACGGAAGCGTGGCGTTGCCGGTGAAGTGAGAGAATAAAATGACGATGTTACGCAGCTCTGGAGTCACACTGATCGTTTGTCGGCTGCTTGCCGTCACGGGCATACTCTGCCTGAGCTGTAAAGCCGGTTTTTCGCAGATGATCGGGGATCCCAAATGTCGAGATCAGACTCATACCTCGCAGCGCGTCGAGGCGATCCGCAAAAATGTCGTGGCCTTGCGCGATTTTGTGGAAATGGTTCCTCCCGACGAGGCGGCCTACATTCGCTCGGAAGCCCAAAAGGCCTTGGATCAGCGCAATTCCGCCCGTTACAACGCGGTGGCCAACCGCCGATACTTTCGCGCCCTGCAGTTTCACGACGATGCACAAGTCGCGCTGGATAATCTCGATGCGGCCAAGAATGCCTCGGGCAAGGATTTGGCGCGTTACCTTGTCGTGGTGCTGTCGAGGCTTGGGGAGATGAACGAACGGATGCTTGCATTTATGGACGCTGACGGGCGTCGCGATGCACCCACGCTGGACAAGGCGACACGCGATGAAATTTATTACCGGCTTCCCGCTGCGAAGGCCGTTGTCGTGAGCCTACTGCAATGCGTGATTAGTGTGCTCTGACCTACTTTTCTTGGCATCGCAGAATCTGCGTGTGGGAGCGCAAGCACACTGGCATCAAGCGCGAGTACCATCAGATCTACGTCACTCAAGCCAACATTGACGCTGGCTAGTTGCGGAGTTCCAGCAATTCGGATTAGCGCTGCGCGTCCGCGTCGTCGGAGCACGCGGACGGCCTGCCGCCGTTTTTCACACAGACTCGGTTCGACGAAACTGCCGGCCCACATGCCACGGTTGGCCTTTTCTGCTCCCCGCTGGGCGTCCTCATACTTGCCTTTTGAGTACCGCGGCCAGTCGAGCGCATGACCATTAGTGACCAACCAATGCCCAATGTCAGGTCCCAGCATCCCGAGCTGGCACGTTGCCACGGTCCGCCCGAATTGATCTCTATCAACGGGGGTGCATTGGACGGGCCTCTTGATGGCCCATAGCAGTCCGGCCAGTGCCGTCGCGGCGGCTCGTCCGCACTGATAGAGGTTACTGTCGTCGTTCCTGCAGAGCTGTGTGCTTTCGGGAGCGTCGATCCCCCAGAGCCTGATGCGAGTACCGTGGATCTCGATCGTATCTCCATCAATTACACTGGCTTGGCCAACCAGGTCGTCTGCACGGACTGGGAGAGCCGGAAGAAGGCAAATGGCCAACACGAACCCGAAAGTTCCATTTATTTCGATTTTCGAGATGATTTTCTGACCTATGGAAACAGGTGGATTGAGCATCTTCGGCGCGAAAATATTCGCCCTTTTATGGAGTGTGTAAGTTCATCCGATTTCCCATCCGCGCCTGGCGAGAAAAGGCTCTTTTTGGTGCTCGCAAGCAGGCTGGCTGGGGCCCCAAAAGGGGTGGGTACTTCTGAATAAAAAATCAGCGCTTCCGCTTCTTCATCCTCACACCGGCGCCGCCGCCATTCTCTGGAATGAACTCGACGCCGGCTCTTTCCAGGGCTTTGGCTATCGCATCGATGGTCTCGTCTGCGACCTTGATCGGACCGCCAGCTTCTGCGCGTTTCAACGTCGGCACAGATACGCCCGCCGCCTCAGCGACTTCGGGCTGAGACAAGCCAGTCAGGGCGCGCGCGGCCCGAAGTTGAGAAAAATCCACCAAGCCTCTTGATCCTTTTAGATCATCGTGTATGATCCTTTTGTATCAAGACTGACTCCTGAAGGCAACCCAGATGAGCAAGAGCACCTTCCCGGTGAGCGGCGGAGCTATGCCTGCAGCCACCCTCACGGTTCGCAACCTGATCGACGAGGAAACCGGCGAAGTGAAAGTCTGGGTCCTCAAGGGCCTCGCACGCCGGGAGGCGATGCGCACCTGGGGTGAAATCACCCCGCGGTCCCTGCGCTCAGCCCTCCGCCAAGTTGCCGACATGATCCCCGAGATGCAGTGCGCCTGGCGCCAGCGTCACGGTCTGCCGGTAGCAACCACTCTTGTCACCCCCTTCGGCACCGCGCGTGATGGTGTACGCCGCTCCGCATTCTGACCATGGCACCGACACTCACCCAATTGCTGGCGGTCTCGAACTTGCTGACGGCGGCCGAAACCGCCGCGCAGTCCGGACGGCTGCATGCGCGGGAGCAGGCGGCCCTGACGGAGGCAATCAGCCTCGCAACACATGTCTTCAGTCCAGCGAGCCGTCGCGTTGACTTGACGGAGCGCTCAGCAAGCCGGAGAGGGGGTGAAGCAATTTAAGGCTTACCTGCACAACCAGCCGAGCAAGGGCGGACCACGCTCGGACAATAGCAAATCTCAAACTTGAGAGAACGACATGAGCAACGCGGTAGCTATTGGCGCCACAGGCGCCGGACTATTTTCAACATCTTCCCGGAAGCAGGAAAGCGGGCCAAGCGCATGTCAGCCCGGACAAGCGAGGTCAGAACTAATCGCCCACTCAAACATTCCTGAGCCCGGGGCACAGATCAGCAGGAGGTCAGTTATGAATATGCTAGTCGGCGCCGCTCTCGCCGGGGAAGCAATCCCGCAGGAAGCCATCGCAGCAGATCCGGTCGTAGATCCAATATTCGCAGCCATTGAAGCGCACAAAGCCGCGCGAGCAACCTGGATAGGTTGGGTCGATCGCCACATGGCTCTTGAGGCGGAGTTGCCCAAGGACAAGCGCAAGTCTAGCGTCAACGTCTGGGACAATGAAATTGTATCGAGCGATGACCCACGATGGATTGAAGCCGAGCGCGAACTGAGCCGCACCTCAGATGCCGAAGAAGAGGCCGCGTGCGACCTTGTGAATGTCCGGCCAACCACAATGGCTGGCCTGCTGGCCCTCCTCAATCATGCGCTGGTTTACGATACCGATGGCCAAGGCTGGCCGCAGGACTTGTTCAGCGATGACGGGAAGCGGACGCGCTCGTGGCAGACGTTTCTCCTCGAGAACATCACCGTTGCCCTGACGATGGGACTCGATGAGCCTTCTTTCTCGTGAGCACAAGCGGGTCGCGGGTGCAAGCTGGCGACCCCAGCTGACCTCAAGCCGAACTATCACTTGCCAGGAATCAAATGAACGGGAGTGCGACCATGAATATGATGCTGAAGAGCGCAGATTTGGCCAGCTCGACGCCCATAGTCGAGGATCGACGCCGGCCGATCAGCCCGCTCGATCTCGAGAACGACCTCTCAGAAATCGCGCAAATGGCGCGCATTGCATCCTTGACGGTGTTCGAAGTCGTGGGAGATACGGAATTCAGCCGCAGCGGTGAGGATGGCCAAGTGTTCGAGGTCATCCAACACGACCTGACGCCGGATGGCGTCGCGCGGGCTCTGTTCGCCGTTGAGCACGTAGTTGATATGATCAGGGCTCTCCAAAAAAAGCTCGATCTCGCCTGACGATGGTTCGAGAACGCGAAAGGCCTGCCGGCTCACGCTGGCGGGCCGCCCTCCTCTGATTTCTTGAGAGGAGCAAAAAGTTTGATGGAGTGGCTCGGAATCCAATCTCTCGAACCCTGCGCTGGAGACCGCAAGCACTCGTCGATGAGATGGCGATGCCAGACGAGCCCAATACTGGCGTTGTTCTCGTCGTCGAAGAGGCGGCCAGAGTAGATGCCCAAAAATTCCGATGTGAGGATATTTTCGGTTCGAATCGTCGTATCCGCCATTGCCGCAGGCCCAAATATTCGCGCAAACACAGGCGAGCCTGACATCCCTTTTGAGGTTCGACTGTCGATTAAGAAAGCGGGCCTCATATTCCAAGGTACAATAACTTCACTGGCAATGCTTCCACGCTTCCAGATCGGAAACGGTACAGGATATGCACTGATGCTTTCCGGCAGGGCGTGACCCAGGACAAACACATCGCTACCTGCAAAATGCAGGTGCTTCTCATAGGTCATGTCGTTTACACAGAATGCCCGGCTCGGTTCGCGTAGATTGGTGAGTTCCAGTGCGATAAGATCAACGTTCCATTCGAACGCCATCTGGTGCTGAATCCAGAATGGGCTGTGAAAATCCTCATAGAGCGGGACGGTCACCGTCGGAGCTAGTGCGGTCCGCATCGAAGGGTCAGCAGGGATGTCAGGATTGTTGGCTACGGGGCGCTCGAAGTAGCTCAGCTCAATTCGCTCAGGTACCCACCCGTTGCCGATCGGCTTGCCATCCATCATGTTGATGCCGGTTACAACGTGCCAGTTCGTAAACAGAAACACTTTGCCGTCCAGGCGCCAGAAGAAGCCGGTCGCCTGTCGTGGCTCGTTGCCAACTCCTTTCAGCTTGAGAAAGCATGCGGATAGCGACAGCGGATCAAAGCGGGTCGCATAATCGGGTAGGCTTAATTGCATCACTCTCTCGTCAGAAGTCTCACGTATGTCCCGCTCTCCTGAAGCTCAACTCAACCTTGCGGGGCTATTGGCTTATCCAGTGCAGCTTTGTGCGGTCCTTGTCGATATTGCCTTTTACAAACCCAAAGTGCAGGAAGCGATCGACCATCGAACTCTTATTGTCGGAACGGACGTCGGTGTTTATGGAGACACGAGCCCCCTTCAATTTTGAAATGAGCGAAGAACAGACGCCCTGACCTCGCGCCGCTTTGGAGACGCCAAGGTAGATAAGCGAAAGCGCCTTGTCGTCCCCCTCAGCAAGCGCATACCCAACGATGGTGCCGTTGGCATCAGTCGCAACCCACGACTTGCCCGTTCCGACCCATGCGTCGATATATCCCTTCGTTTCAGGATAAACTCTAGTGGGGACCTCGGGGGCCACCTCCTCGAAGACCTTGAGAATCCCGACGAGATCATTGGAAGCAGCAACCCGGCAAGTGATATCAGTTGTCACAATCATCCTCCGTTTATCCGATACTCGATGACCTGGCGTGCAGCGCACTTCGGTCTCCGGTCAGCTGTTCGACATAGTCGTCGATCGCGCTACAAAGCTTCTCGGCGTCGGCCCCGGGGGCGCGGCGACCGAAAATCAGGTAGCGCCGCAACCGGTCCAGCTCGGCGAGATCTGCTGCAACGTCAGCAGCGCGTTCGGCATCGCGGCGTTGTTGCCGGCGATACTCACGCCATACCTTTGCGGCCGCTCGGTTCTCTGCCTTCGTCATGGCTCCATCGAAGCGCGAGACGGGCGAGAGTCAAATTATCAATCCCTAGTGGCTCGGATCATGAGCTAGGCACTGCGCATCGTGGATGTGGAAATCTAACTGCGCAAGAATCGGACTTCGCCTGAGCGCAGTGGGCGGGGATAGAGTAGTTAGACGACCCGAGAGTTTTATGCCCTCGGTCCTGGGGACTGCTGAGCGTCGTGTGCTCGAACCTCGTCTTCTATCTGAGCAACAAATTCGTCCAGTTGCGCCTCCTCGAACACCTCAGGACTGTTGGGGGCCTGGCTCAGTATCTTCTTCGCCACCTCATAAGCTGAGTTCAGGCGAGGGTCGGACGGAGCTCCGACAAAGAAGTGCGGCTTGAACGGTTCAGTTTTGCCATCGGCCACGACGGCCGCGAGATGCCCGAGCCACTCCCGAGCCTTCCCCTTAATGCTGTCCGCTTCGGCGAGATCGAACGAAACCGGCTCATAGACGTGCCACTGGCCGTTCTTCCAAGCGTGCTTGAAAGTCACGTCATCTAAAGATCCTGCTATTACCTTTTCGTGCAGTTTTGTCGCCAAATTTCGCTCTTCGAGCTTGGCAAGCACGGGACGCCAAATTTCATCGTCGGTTCTGCGGTGGGAAGACTTATGGTCATACCGAGCTACAAACTGATTGTAGAGACGATCGAAGGTCTCTTGAGTGTTTCCTGTAAGACCGCCGCCGACGGGCGACCATTGCAGCGAACTATCGTCGTGAGGCACTGCTTCTTTTGCGATTGCCAAAACCGAGTCATGCGACTTGAATAAACCGGCGGTGGATTTGCGCTTGGCAATCTTTTGAAAGCCGCGTCTGACGCTCGACATTGCCGAATTAAACGCGGCGCGATCCAGATCAGGGAAAACCCCCCGAAGGCGGCCCATAGTGTTTCTGGTCTTGGCTAAAACGCGACCTTCGGACGGTACGTACATAACAACGCCAACGTTGATAAACTCAGCCGTCAGCACGTCGTGAACGTAGCGAAGGATTACGAAGCCATATTGCTGCTTGTCCTTCATGACAGTACCCGTCGAATTTCCGTTATACAGGCGTCGATGTTGTCCCGGGCATCTCGTATGAGCGTCACCGCAGAATCTACGTCGGCCGCTACGTGAGCCCATGGAGCGGGAATAGCTGCTCGGTACTCGACTAGCCGACTATCAGCAAGCGTACTCCAACTCTGCCGAACCGGGGCGAAATCCAAGGCAGAACGCTTCAAATCGGCTAGGAAAATATGACTTCCCTTCTTCTCCAACCAGTTAAGCCCTCCCGGGAGCCAAGGAGGTCTCCACCCTAGTACAACTCGGTGGGCGAAGGCCAGTTCATGGTCAATAATCCGGATGTCCTCGCCTCGAACAAGGCAATTAGGGTTAGTGGCACGGCGATCCGGGTTTTGAATGATTGCATCAAAGGCAAAGATGGCGGTGGCCGTGTCGTACATTGCTTCTCTGACCCGGGTATCCGGGGTCCAAGTTGAAAAGCCGCCCGTCATCAGCGTGGAGCCGAAAGCTATAGGGCTGCTTGCTGCCACCCGTGCCCGTATGGTGGCGTCCGGGATGACATCGCTCCAGCCGGCTGGGACGTCAATCAGCACGGGTTCGGGCACCGGCAAGCCGAGGTCACTGGCCAAGCACGCCCCAACAATTTCCCGCGCCAGGTGGGTTTCGCGTTGATCACAAAAATCTGAGAACTTGGCGACGACGGAGACGATCGATCCGTCTGGCTTCTCGCAATTGAGCAGGAGCGGACAAGTGCGACCGGCGCCCATTTGGCGCACGTACTCCAATGCAATCACACTTCCCAGCATTAGCCCCCCCAAGGGCCGCGATCATGACCGATAGAAGCGGGAGGAGTCCACCCAGCGCGGATCGAGGGTTGTACGAACGTCTAACGCCCAAGGAGACGTTGCCTGTGATCCTAGGGCCCTTGGCCTGAGCCATAGGAGGTGAAGCGCCCAGGCGGCACGGCGTTAACCATCGCTTAAGAAATCGAGGCGGGTAGCCACCTTCCGTTGTATCGTGGCGTTATTTCCATTGCTCATTACCCATGACATATCTCGATAGAGTTACGCCAGTCGTCGACCTGACAATCTCGAGGTTGGCATCGCAGCGCTTCTTAGTTGACCCGATCTCCGGCGAGAAATTCTCCCGACAGACGAGCATAATCTCATCAGCCTACAAGCGACATGGCGCCATCCTAGAGGTGGCCATCAGAGAAAGCCTGCGGGAGAGCAACAGGCATCAGGTTTGGCGGGAGGATGCCTTCAAAGTCTCTCGCGCTGCTGACCAGATTGTTGGCCAGCAATCCGACGAGGCATATTCCTCCACAACGCTTCCGTACGGCGAGGCAGTTCGCACGCTGCAGATTGACATGATCGCATTTGATGAGGCCGACAAGACGTTACGGGCCTATGAAATCAAGCGAGGAAACGGCGCGTTCGACGCCGGGAAGATTCGATCGATCCGCCGCGACCTCACAGTTACGCAGATGCTCCTGAAAAGCTACGGGGAAACCTTCAAGTTGAACCCCGTAAAGGCAGAGGCGCGTGTTATCTTCTACTATGGGATTCGGTCTCTGCCGCGCCCGTACTCTTTGATTGGGGCCGAGCTTAACGATCACTTCGGCTTCGGAGTGTACGATCTGGTTGAGACGGCAAATGCTTACTTCCGCCAGAAGTTACATGACCTACTAGAGCGGATCTGAGGGGCGAAATGCAAAACACGTCGCATGCTGTGATGGCTCAGCGGGTCGAGGCGGCGGACAGTCTCGATAATTTTCCGACACCGCCCTGGGCGACAAGGGCCCTCCTAGAGCATGTGATTGCGGATGCCGGTCCTTTTCGGAAGCTGAGTTGCCTTGAGCCGGCGTGTGGGGCTGGGCACATGGCCAAGCCTCTCAGAGAATACTTCGGGAAGGTAAAGGCCTCCGACATCCATCCATACGGTTATGGTTCTGTCGCCGACTTCCTCAGCACGCCATTGCAGGCGGGCTCGGTCGATTGGGTCATCACCAATCCGCCTTTCAGGCTTGCCGAAGACTTCATCAAGCGGGCGCTCATTGCGGCTCGCTGCGGCGTGGCGATCCTAGCCCGTACTGTGTTCATCGAAAGCGTTGGACGATACCGCGAGATATTCGAGCACACCCCGCCTACCAAGTTCGCTCAGTTCACCGAGCGCGTTCCGATGGTGAAGGGGCGCCTCGACGCGAAGGCGTCGACCGCCACGGGATATGCTTGGATCGTCTGGGAAAAAGGCGTCAGCGAGCCGCCACGTTTGGCGTGGGTACCCCCATGCCGAAAGAAGCTCGAACGACCAGGCGACTACGGACCATAGCGAGCAGCTGCACGCGATACGTCCCCCGCGCGTCCCCAGGGCGGTTGGGGTCGTCACGTCAGGCCGAACGACGGGTCTAAGGTATTGTTTCAACGCCAAAAAATGGTGCCCAGGGGCGGAATCGAACCACCGACACTGCGATTTTCAGTCGCATGCTCTACCAACTGAGCTACCTGGGCGTGCTCCAAGAGAGGGGCCAAAGCCCATCGAGCGGGCGGTTTATAGTGGGCTAGGGGCGGCCTGTCCACCCGGCTTCGCCAAGTGGCTTCGCCGGGCGCGGCCCGGCTGTGCACAAGCTGCCGCGGTTGGCGCGCGGCGGCGCGCGCGACCCGCTAAATTATTGATATCACTTCTTATTCCACGTCATCCAAATCGTCGTCGCGGCCGGGGATGACGTAGGAGCCTTTCAGCCAGCGGTTCAGGTCGACGTCGCGGCAGCGCGACGAGCAGAACGGACGGGTGGCCTCGGACTGCGGCTTGCCGCAGATCGGGCAGGTCTTGAGCGGGCTGGCGGGCTTTTTGATGGGGGCGTCCATGATGTCGGCGGCTTGCACGGAGTGAAGGGGTTCAAGAGCCTGTCGGCAAACGGGTTCCTCGTACCGGCGGCGCGTGCGCCCCATCAGGCCATTCTACCGTGCATGGGGTTGCTTTCGCGATTTTGTTGAGCCGCGGCTTGCCGGCTCACACCGCGGTGGCGTTGAGCCAGCCGAAGCGGATCGGAAAGCCCTCGCCGCCGAGCAGCGTGGTGGTCTCGTAGAGCGGCAGGCCGACGACGTTGGTGTAGGACCCCACCATCTTCACCACGAAGGAGCCGGCGATGCCCTGCACGGCGTAGCCGCCGGCTTTGCCGCGCCATTCGCCGGACCCGATATAGGCCTGGATGTCATCTTCCGAGAGGCGCTTGAACCGGACGCGGGTCTCGACCAGCCGCTGGCGGAACGCCTCGCGCGGCGTCACCAGGGTGATCGCGGTGTAGACGCGGTGGTTGCGGCCCGACAGCAGCCGCAGGCACTGCGCCGCCTCGTCCACCAGATTCGCCTTGGGCAGGATGCGGCGGCCGACCGCGACCACGGTGTCGGCGGAGAGGATGAAGGCGCCACGCAACTCGTCGTCGAGTTGCACCGATTTCAGCGCTGCGTCCGCCTTGGCCCTTGCGAGGCGATTGGCACAGGCGCGCGGCAGCTCGCCCCGCTTCGGCGTCTCGTCGACGTCGGCCGGCCGGAGCGCGTCCGGCTCGATGCCGGCCTGGTTGAGCAGCGAAAGGCGCCGCGGCGAACCGGAGGCAAGTACGAATTTGGGGCGGCCAAGCATCAGGTGATTTGGGGGATGAGCAGGGGGTGAATTGCGCGCGGAACCTATCGGAAGGGGGCTGATTTCACAACCCGGGAACCCCAGCTTTGGTGATTCGAGGGGATGCCGAGATGCGTGTGCCCCCAGTCTGTGACGCCGGTGTTACGCCTTCTCCGCCTCTCTCCCCACGAGGGGCGAGGGGAAAGAGGCGTCCGCGGCACGAGATCAACCTGACGCCGCGCCCACCTTGGCAAAACGCCGGCGGATGCGCATCAACAGCTGGTCGCAGACGTCGCGATAGGCGGCCAGCTTCTGGTCGCGGCTGCCCTCGATGGTGGTCGGGTCCTGCGTCGGCCAATATTCGACGTCGGCCGCCAGCGTCCGCGTCAGCTCCAGCGCCTTGTGGTGCGCCTCGGGCGAGAGCGTGATGATGAGGTCGAAATTCAGCCCCTCCCAATCCTCCAGCTCCTCGAAGGTCTGCGGCTTGTGGGCGGAGATGTCCTGGCCGAGCTCGGCCATCACGGACACCGCGAACGGATCGAGCTCGCCGCGCCTCGCGCCGGCCGATTTCACGTAGAGGCCCTGCGGAAACATGTGTTGCAACAGGCTCTCGGCCATCGGCGAGCGCACGCTGTTCATCGCGCAGGCGAACAGCACCGATTGCGGATCGCGTGCGCGTGAGGGCGCAGCCATCCGTGATCAGCCTTTCCAATGAAGGACGGTGATGAGCGTGAACAGCCGGCGCGAGGTCTCGAAGTCGACCCGCACCTTGCCCTTCAGCCGCTCCTGCAGCGTTCGCGATCCCTCGTCATGGATGCCGCGCCGGCCCATGTCGATGGCCTCGATCTTGTCGGGGGTCGCGGTGCGGATCGCCTGGTAGTAGCTGTCGCAGATCATGAAATAGTCCTTCACGATCCGCCGGAACGGCGTCAGCGACAACAGATGCGCGACGACGGGCGTGCCGTCCTCGCGGCGGATGTCGAACATCAGGCGGTTGCCAGTGATGCCGATATGCAGCGTGAACGGGCCCTTCCCGTCGGCGCCATCGGGCGCGAACAGGTTCTGCTCGATCAGATCGTAGATCGCGATCGCGCGCTCATGCTCGATATCAGGCCCGGAACGGCCGATCGATTCTTCGTCGAGCGTGACGCCGACGATGCGATTGGCCGAGTCGTCCTGTTCGGGCAGCTCTGTCATGACAGATTGAGGCGCAATCCAATCGAACGCGAATGGGCGTCCAGCCCCTCCGCTTGTCCGAGCGTCATCGCGGCAGGACCGAGCGCACGCAGCTGATCCGGGCCGCATTTCAGGATCGAGGTGCGCTTCATGAAGTCGTGCACCGACAGCCCTGAGGAGAATCGCGCCGAGCGCGCCGTCGGCAGCACATGATTGGAGCCGCCGACATAGTCGCCGATCGCCTCCGGCGTATGGGGCCCGAGGAACACCGCGCCGGCATTGCGGATCTTCGCAGCGAGCGCATCGGGATCAGCCGTCATGATCTCGAGATGCTCCGCGGCGATCGCGTCCGCGAGCGGAATGCTATCGCCTAAGTTCTTCACCATGATGATGGCGCCAAAATCGGCCCAGGACGCGCTGGCGATTGCGGCGCGCGGCAGCGTCTTCAATTGCGCCTCGACCGCCTTTTCGACGTCGGCGGCAAGGCGGGCCGAGTCGGTGATCAGGATCGACTGCGCGCTGGCATCGTGCTCGGCCTGCGCCAGGAGATCGGCGGCGATCCAGTCGGCATTGCCGGTGTCGTCGGCAATCACCAGCACCTCGGACGGGCCGGCGATCATGTCGATGCCGACCTTGCCGAACACCAGCCGCTTGGCGGCGGCGACATAGGCATTGCCGGGGCCGACGATCTTGGCGACCGGCGCGATCGTCGCTGTGCCGTGCGCCAGCGCCGCCACGGCCTGCGCGCCGCCGACGCGGTAGATCTCGGTGACGCCGCCGAGCGAGGCCGCCGCCAGCACCAGCGGATTGAGCTTGCCGTCCGGCGAGGGCACCACCATCACCAGGCGCGAGACGCCGGCGACCTTTGCAGGCACCGCGTTCATCAGCACCGAGGACGGATAGGCCGCAGTGCCGCCTGGCACGTAGAGGCCGGCGGATTCGATCGCAGTGTAGCGCCAGCCGAGCTCGACGCCGAGCGGGTCGGTGAAGCGCTCGTCCTGCGGCAACTGCCGGCGGTGATAGATCTCGATGCGGTCCCGCGCGAGCTTGAGCGCATCCAGCGTCGCGGCATCGCAGGCCTTGTTCGCGGCCTCGATTTCGGCGGCCGAAACGCGCAAGGAGGCCGCATCCAGCGTCAACCGGTCGAACTTTGCGGTGGCCTCGAGCAGCGCGGCATCGCCCCGCTTGGCCACGTCGTCGACGATGGCGCGTGCGGCGGCTTCGACGTCGGCCGAGACCTCGCGTTTGGCGGCGAGGAAGGCCGCGAATCGCTGGTCAAAATCGGCGCTGCTGCGGTCGAGGCGAACGGGCATGTCTGGCTTGGCTTCTGGCTGGTCTTTGGGGCGGATTGGCGCACCAGGTCCCCTGCTCAATGGCGCGGCGGGGAAGCGGCGTCAACCCTCGCAAGCCGCCGTTCTGGCGCAGGCCTGAGCCGGTGCGGCTGGTATACAGGTGACCTCATCCCTCCCCTTCGATCTCCAACCCCGTTCCCAATGCGTCGGCCCCGAGGTCGGTCAGCTCACATTCCAGGCATTCGACGTCGAGCCGGATAGCCCCGCCCTCGGCGAACAAGAGCAGGGCGCTGCCGCCGGGCTCCTCGTCGCGCCCGTCCCGGGGATGAAATTCGATACCGACGAGGTCCAGGACCTTGTCGGGAGCCGCGAGCTCGATGTTGCGCGACTTGCAGGCGAGCACGCGGTCGAAGCGGAGCGCGGCGACCAGCCGGCGCGGCTCGGCCTCGCCCTCCAGCGTCTGCTCCCAGTCCAGCCGGCTCATCCCGACCACAAGCCGCTTCTCGCTTTGTCGCCAGATGATGTCGGAGGCCTGCACACGGGCGTCCTGGACATGGGTCGAGATCACGGCGAGATCGTCGGCGTCGAGTGCGATCAGTTTGAGCTGGGGCGACATCGCCGACGCTTCTCCTTCGGAATGGACAGGGCTCAACGCGCACAGGCCCAGAAATTTCCGCTCAAACTAACGGGCCGGCAGGCTAGAGGCTATTGATATCCTCCATCTCCAGCACCTTCCGCGGATACCCCTCCCGGGCGACGCGGATCATGGCGCGGCCGATCTGCTCGGTCGAAGTAACGAGCCGCGGCGAGAGCCGGCGCAGCACGGACCAAAGCGGCCCGGTTGCGGAATAGACCGCCTGCACCCAGACGGTCTTGGAACGGGCGCCGTGCAGCGGCTGGATCGCGCCGGGCCGGAACATGTAGGCGGCCCTGAACGGCAGCTTGAGCAGATCGTTCTCGGTCTTGCCCTTGATCCGCGCCCACATCCGCGAACCCTGCTCGGTGGAATCGGTGCCGGCGCCGGTGACGTAGGTGAAGACCATCTGCGGATTGAGGCGCGCCAGCGTCGTCGCAGCCGCGAGCGTGAGGTCACAGGTGAGGTGGCGGTAGCGCTGCTCGCTCATGCCGATGGAGGAGACGCCGAGGCAGAAAAAGCAGGCATCGAAGCCGGTGAGCTGGGCCTCGATCGTTGAATAGTCCAGAAAATTGTCGTGGATGATCTCGGTGAGCTTGGCGTTGCGCACCCCGGTCGGGCTGCGGCCGACCACGAGCACACGGGCGATGCCGGTGTCGACCAGGCATTCGCGCAAAACGCCCTGCCCGACCATGCCGGTGGCGCCGAAGATGATGACTTGCATCGGGATGTTCCTGGCGGGTTCGCGGCTCACGCCGCGGCCGCGATCTCGTCGAAGGATACACCGGTCAGCGTCGCCGAGACATCCCACAGCATGGCAGCGGTGGCGAAATCCTTCGCGTGTGGCATGATCTTCGCCGCCGCGGGCGCCCCCTTCATTTCGTAGAATCCGTTCGGGCCGTAATAGCTGCCAGGCTCTGCCGCGGGCGAAGTTGCGGCGAGCAGCGTTGGCAGTGCGCCCTCCGCCGCGGACTGGCTGAACAGCGGCTGGAGCAGCCGGCCGATCCGCGACTGGAACGTGTTGGCGCCCGGCCCGTTCGCAATGAGGTCGGTGCGCGCAAAGCCGGGATGCGCGGCAATGCTGCTCACACCCCAGCCGGCCGCGTCGCTGCGACGCTGCAATTCGAGCGAAAACATCAGCATCGCCAGCTTGGACTGGCAATAGGCGCGCCACGGACGATAGGAATGCTTGCCTTGCAGATCGTCGAAATTGATCGTGCCGGAGCGGTGCGCAAGGCTCGAGAGATTGACGACACGCGGCGCCTTCGCGCGGCGAAGCTGCGGCAACAGGTGGGCCGTCAGTGCGTAGTGGCCTAGATAATTGGTGCCGAATTGCATCTCGAAACCGTCCTCGGTCTGCTGGCGTTTCGGCAGCGCCATCACGCCGGCATTGTTGACGAGAAGATCGAGCTGCTCGTTGCCGGCGGCGAAGCGCCTGGCGAAATCGGCGACGGAGGACAGGCTGGCGAGATCGAGAGGCTCGTAGGCGATCAGCGCATTGGGAAACCGCTCGCAGATGCCTTCGATGGCCCGCAGGCCCTTTGCGTCATTGCGTCCGGTGAGTATGACAATGGCACCGGCGCCCGCCAGCGCCATCGCCGTCTCGTACCCGAGGCCACCCGTCGCCCCCGTCACGACGGCCGTCTTGCCGGCGAGAGAGGGGATGTCTGCCGTGGTCCAGTCGGTCATGCCATGTCTCCGTTCGGGGCTGGAATGAGGCCCGCGGCCTGTCTAAATGTGCACTGAGTGCAACTTTGCAAGAGGTGAAACGATTTGAAGGCTTCGAACGTTGCCCGGAAATTGCCCGCGGACGGAAAATCCCCTGTTGTCACCGGCTTGCGCCAGCGCAAGCAGCAGGAGACCCGCGCGCGGCTGACCCGGGCGGCGATGACGCTGTTCCTGGAGCGCGGCTTCGAAGCCACGACCATCGACGACATCGCGGCGGCGGCGGAGGTGTCGCGGCGCAGCTTCTTCCACTATTTCGCGTCCAAGGAGGACGTGGTGGCGGCCTGGCAGGAAAATGCCGCCAGCGCGCTGGTCGCCGAGGTCGTCGCGCGGCCCGCGGACGAATCCATGCTGACGGCGGCGGAGAATGCGATCGCGGCCGCGGTCAAGCGGCTCGATCCGGCGGAAGCCGCGGCCATGTCGCGGCTCAAGCGCGACAATCCCGCGCTGCAGGCGCGCGACCAGCTCAAATACGAGAAGCTCGAGCGCGCGCTGGCCGAGGGCCTCGCCCAGCGCGCACGAACCAAATCCGACCGGTTGCAGGCGCGGCTCGTCGCCATGATCGCCACCGGCGCGATGCGCGTCGGCGGCGAGAGCTGGATCGGCGAAGGCGCGCGTGAGAAGCCGGAGGCGTTCGTCAAGCGCACCTTCGATGCGATCAGGGCGATCTTGAGGTGAGGCGCCTCACTCCCTGAAGAATGCCAGCAGGTCCGCGTTGATGGTTTCGGCGTGCGTGGTCGGCATGCCGTGCGGGAAACCCTTGTAGGTTTTCAGGATGCCCTTCTTCAGCAGCTTGGCCGAGAGCGGCGCGGAATCGGCGTAGGGCACGATCTGGTCGTCGTCGCCGTGCATGACCAGAACCGGCACGTTGATCTTCTTCAGATCCTCGGTGAAGTCGGTCTGCGAGAACGCGACGATGCCGTCGTAATGGGCCTTGGCGCCGCCCATCATGCCCTGGCGCCACCAGTTCTGGATCACCGCTTCCGACGGCTTTGCGCCGGGACGGTTGTAGCCGTAGAACGGGCCGGCAGGGAGGTCGCGATAGAATTGCGTGCGGCTGGCCGCGAGCTGCTTCTGGAGATCGTCGAACACGCTCTTCGGCAGGCCGCCGGGATTGGCCGCGGTCTGCAGCATCAGCGGCGGCACCGCGGACAGGATCGCCGCCTTCGCCACCCGGCTCTCGCCGTGGCGCGCGATGTAGTGCACGACTTCGCCGCCGCCGGTGGAATGGCCGACATGGATGGCATTCTTGAGGTCGAGATGCGCGGTCACGGCCGCGAGGTCGTCGGCATAATGATCCATGTCGTGGCCGTCGGAAACCTGCGACGAGCGGCCATGGCCGCGGCGGTCATGGGCGATGACGCGATAGCCGTTGTTGACGAAGAAAATCATCTGCGCGTCCCAGTCGTCGGCCGACAACGGCCAACCATGGCTGAACACGATCGGCTGGCCACTGCCCCAATCCTTGTAGAAGATCTCGACGCCGTCCTTGGTGGTGATGATGGGCATGGGGGGACTCCTTAAGTGGAACGTCATTCCGGGGCACGCGAAGCGTGAACCCGGAATCTCGAGATTCCGGGTTCGATGCTTCGCATCGCCCCGGAATGACGAGGGGGAGACCGATCAGGCAAACGCCATCGGCTTGAAGCGGCGCCAGGCGCCGATGGTGAGCACGACGAAGAACACCAGCACGATGCCCTGCACCGCCGCGAACACGGGACCCGACGGCGGCGCCGGCGCCACGGCCGGCGCGAGCGCGGCAAGCGCCGGGACCTTGAGGAACGACTGGATCACCAGCACGAAGACGTTGAAATACAGCGAGATCATCGCGGTCACGACGTAGACCGGACGCCAGACGCCGGTGAGCTTCATACCGTACAGCGCGAAGCAGGCGATGGCGAGCAGCACCAGCGAGATGATGCCGATGATGTGCGAGGGCAGCAGCTTCTCGAACGGAAACAGGAAGCCGGTGGCGCTGGTCAGGATCGTGAAAGCCAAGAAGATCGCGGTAAGGCCCGGCATCGACTTCGACCCGAGCAGGCCGAACATCACGACGAGGCCGGCGGCGATGGCGATCAGGCTGATGACGACATGGACCATCGTGAAGGCGGACAGGCTCAAGCCAAGGACCATGACATCTCTCCTACGCATCGAGGTCACGAGAGTAGTATTACGGTCCTCATGGGATTGCCACCTGCGTTGTCGTCACATGCATGTGCGAAGCCATGCGTCATCGTGCGAATCGACAAACGCATGGCTTATTTTTTTGCACCGCTGTCACAAACGACGGCAGATTTTCGACGAAAGTCGAATCGAGCCTCACACTTCCTTGGTGTCGAAGATCAAGAGGTCGGCGCCACCGCTGGCGAATTTCGGCACGTCGGCGCCGGTGGCCTTGCCTTCCGGACTGCCGAAGGCCGCCTGGATGTCGCCCACGCTGTCGAAGGTGAGAATGGCAACGAGATGGATTCCGGAAGGACCCGCGGGAGACGCGACCGGCCCCTTGCTGACGGCGTATTTTTTCAGGCCGGGAAGTTTTTTGGCGAGCGGAATGTGCGTCTCGGCGTAGTACTTGTCGAAGGCGGCAGCATCCTTGGGTGTCTTGTAGAGCACGACGACTTCAGCCATTTAGTCCTCCCTTTTAAACTGTTCTGTTAGATCCTCATGGTGAGGAGCGTGCGAAGCACGCGTCTCGAACCATGCAGGCCCGGATGCAGCCGGGCCTGCATCCTTCGAGACGCGCTGCGCGCTCCTCAGGATGAGGGAAGATAGTCACG
Source organism: Bradyrhizobium sp. CCBAU 65884 (assembly GCF_028128835.1). Lineage (NCBI taxonomy): Bacteria > Pseudomonadati > Pseudomonadota > Alphaproteobacteria > Hyphomicrobiales > Nitrobacteraceae > Bradyrhizobium > Bradyrhizobium sp. CCBAU 65884. Next base: position 178,237 of record NZ_LBJU01000125.1, read on the forward strand.
CATGACGCGGCGCAATGGCAAGTCCCATTCGTCTTGCCATCTGCTTGTCTTCTGCTCGACTAAAGCGCCGGTTTTGCGGCGTCGCCGAGATAGCCGTGCAGGGAGGCCACCACCTGCGCGCCCTCGCCGATGGCACCGCCGACGCGCTTGACCGAACCGGAGCGGACGTCGCCGACGGCATAGACGCCGGGCACGGAGGTCTCCAGCGGCGCCACCAGCCTGCCCTGGTTCTGCTCGGACTGCGCGCCCGTCACGACGAAGCCGCCGCGATCGAGCGTCACGCCGCAGCCGTCGAGCCAGGCGGTGGCGGGATCGGCGCCGACGAACAGAAAGAGATTGCGGATGTCGGCAGAATCCTCGTCATCGGACAGCCGGCTCTTCCAGCGGATGCGCCGCAGCAGCGCGGCCTCGTCGCCCTCGAGCGCTGATATCTCTGTGTTGAACATCAATTCGATGTTCGGGGTCGCTTCGATGCGCTCGATGAGATAGCGCGACATGCTGGCCCCCAGGCCGCCGCCGCGGATGATCATCAAGACCTTCTTGGCGTGCCCCGACAGGAACACGGCCGCCTGGCCTGCCGAATTGCCGGCACCGACGAGGGCCACCTCCTCGCCGGCGCAGAGCCGCGCCTCGACCGGCGAGGCCCAGTACCAGACGCCGCGTCCCTCGAACTTGTCGAGGTTCGCGATCTCCGGCCGGCGATAGCGCGCGCCGCTCGCAACCACGACCGCGCGCGAGCGCAAGGGATCGCAGCCGTCGAGCGCCACCGCGAATGCGCCGTCCTTGCGCGTGCAGTCGAGCGACTTCACCGTCACCGGAATCATGATGTCGGCGCCGAACTTCTGCGCCTGGGTGAACGCGCGCGCGGTCAGGGCCTGGCCCGAGATACCGGTCGGAAAGCCCAGATAATTTTCGATGCGCGCGCTGGCGCCGGCCTGGCCGCCGAAGGCACGGATGTCGAGCACCGCGACGGACAGCCCTTCGGACGCCGCATACACGGCGGTGGCGAGCCCGGCCGGTCCGCAGCCGACGACCGCAACGTCGTAGATGCGGCCGTCCTTGGCCCCGCCGATCATGCCGATGGCGCGAGCAAGCTCGGTCTCGCTGGGGTTGCGCAGCACCGCGCCGCTCGCGGCGACGACCAGCGGCCAGTCCTCGGGCTTCGGCGTATAACGCGCGATCAATTCGCCCGCGTCGGGATCACGATCGGGATCGAGCAGATGATGCGGCTGACCGTTGCGGGTGAGAAAACCCTGCAACCGCACCACGCCGGCGGAGTTCGACGGACCGATCAGCACCGGACCGCCGATGCCGCCCTGAATCAGATTGACCCGGCGCAGGATCAGCGCGCGCATGATGCGCTCGCCAAGCTCGGCCTCGGCGACCAGCAGCGCGCGCAGCCGCTCCGGCGGCAACAGCAGCGTCTCGACATCGCCCTCGGCGCGGCCGTCGACCAGCGCCGGCTGTCCGGAGAGCTGGCTGAGCTCGGCCAGAAATTGCCCCGGCCCCTGGTCGATCACAGGGGTGACGTGACCGAGGCCATCGCGCTGGGTGATGGCGACATGGCCCTTCAGCACCACGAACATGCCGGGCCCGGGCTTGCCGGTCTCGAACAGGAACTCGCCGTCCGCGTAGCTGCGGGCCTCGCCGAAATGCCTGACACGCTCGATCTCGGCCGGCGTCAGCGTCGGAAAGGTCTGCTCGGGGCGGGTGAAGCGCGACATCAGCGCCTCGTCACCGGTTGGTTGCTGCCCGTTCTGCCCCATCGTCATTCTCGCTCATTCCAAATTCTTAGGTGCCGGCTTTGCGGCGGCCCCCTCATTTAGGGAACCATCGTCATCCTGCGAGGGGTCGGTGCTTGCGGCGCGTTCGCGCGCCTGCACTTTCCGCCGCTTCAGGTTTTCGCGCAGCGCCGATTTCAAGCGGTCGTCGCGGGACGTCCTCGCCTGGTTCGTGCTCTTGTCGGTCTCGTCGGCCATCACGGATCCATCACAACGGTCGGCGCAGGATGCCACCGAATGGCGACAGCTCAAGAGGCCGGCGCGATCCATTCGTGCGAAACGCGAAATGGATCGAATCCGGTGCCTGGGGCAACTGGCCAGTTGGCGGGGGATATCGGGGCCCGAATCGCCGGAAAGTCGACCGTTTCGCGCAAAAACGAGCAGTTTGGCCCTGATATCGGCCCGATTTTCTCGTTTTGACGGGCCGAGCAAGCTTGCACAGGAGGGGGGCTTGTGGCAGATATCGGCCCGCTTGGTAGCGCCCCTCGGGCGCCCGATTCTTCACCAGCACATGCTGCCGTAGCTCAGTGGTAGAGCACTCCATTGGTAATGGAGAGGTCGACAGTTCAATCCTGTCTGGCAGCACCATTTAACTCAATCGCTTAGCCCCATCGTGCTCTTTCGCAGAATCCCGCCGGAAGCACCGCGGAAGCACGGCGGGCAGCTGTTGGCCACCCGCCGTCGCGCTTACACCATCAGTGCAGCTGCAAGCGAGCCTCCGTCGCGTCCCTCGCCTTGAGCATCCGCTCAGCCATCGGCAATGTCACCGCGGCGTCGATCTCGACTAAGTTTCCCGCCAAGGCGCGGAATTGGCCGGCGGCCTTACCCTTGAGGGGAGCCAGCATAGCGGCCGCAACAGCCGAACTCACTTGGCACTGAATAAGTGCGTACGGCCCATCGATGATGAAGAGGAGGTCAACGTTCTTTCCGGCGAGCGTGCGGCCAATATCGGTTTCGGAGGGGGTGACGGTCGAGCGGAGAGCAAGCGAAGCGGTCATGATGTTTTGCCTTTCGAGCAAGAGCCAAAGTCCAGGGGCGAAATGACCGACATCAGACGGCCCCGCGCACCTTTGGGCGTGCGCCTTGGACATACGCGCGCGGCCCCTGGACAAGATTTGTGATCGCCGCTGACCGGAATGGCTATCGGCTGATGTTTCGGGCTTTCGACCCGCGATCAGGATGCGCTCTGTTGAAAATTCAGCAACGAATATTTTGTCGATAAAAGTCTAATACGTAAAACCCGACAGCTTAGACGTTGATGGTTTTGCGCATTTATCGATTTGCGCGCTTCTGTCGGGTTTTGAAATCGCGCATCACCATACAAGAAATGGCTATCTCGCAGGTGTGTTTGTGACTCCGAGATTCGCGTTGCGTCAATGACTTAGCTAGGATGAGACGCGACCAAGGGGAGCACGCATGAAGAAGCAAGTTACACCTTCACAAGATTCCGCAGTGATCGCGTTGAATCGAGTTGCTGCCGCCGGAGAAGACGACAGCAAATACCTCGCTGCAATAGTTGAGTTCGAAACTTGTCGTGCGTTGACAGCTCAAGGTGTGAGAGCGAAACGCAATCTCGAGCGGTCACGCATGGCGACCTTGAATCGGGGCGACGCCCTCACCGCGCAAGGGCGCATGATGATGGAGCACCTGGCGCACACGATCGACGACGGACTGGCGCGATTGACGCGCGAGGCGATGCGCAAGCGCCGGTCCCAGCCGACCTACACCCCCGGCCCGCTTCCGACCCCCGGGGGGGAGCCCGCCGTTCGCAGTCCAAAGGCCGCAAAGCCGCTCGACTAAATTTCAGATTCTTGAGAAGTTCAGGGTCTTTTGAAAACGGTCATTTTCGGGGTTCTTCATGTTTAAACGCAGCAAAGAAGAAGCCGTCAAATGGTGTGCGAATTGTAGATTCTGGACGGAGAGTGACGGCTACCCAGCTGGGATAACTCCTGGCTCGACAGAGGGAGTATGCCGACGCTTTCCACCGAATGTCATTCCGACGAACGAACACCTACAACTCGCTCATAAAGAGCGTCAGTTCGAGAACGCCTACATACCAGATCACGCTTGGCTTCCGATCCACCGGTGGCCCGCGACAGCGTACAGCCAGTGGTGCGGTGAATGGAGCGCCCTCAATGCTGAAGACGAGAAGAGACGCAAGGCGATCCAAGATTTAAGAAACGAACGCGCCCGCTAGTATTCACTTTCCAATAACCGCGTCTGAGTTACACTTCATCCCACGGACGCAACGCCGCTTCGCCGACGGCACCCACCGCGCAATCCCGCGCACCTCCTCTCACCCCGTCGGCGAGCAATGTCATCCACGCCCTACGACCGTCAGTCGTCCTTTGCGCTGTTCAGCGCTGAAAACCCGAACTCTCAGCAGTCAGGTAGCTCACTCGATGCTGAGTTCAATGCAGTCAAAGTCGCCCTCGACGATACGCAGCAGAATCTCGCGAAGATACAAGATGCCGATGGCGTTTTGAAGCGAGGTAGCGTCGGCCAAGCGCAGTTCGATAGCAGCGTGAGGATTGGCTTCAGCGCCCCGAAACAATGGCGAAGCGGCGTCCTCTACACGGCCGATGTGGACACAATCTTCCGCAACTCTATCTTCTGCGTAGCCAATATCACCCACACCTCGGGCGCAGACTTCGAGCCAGCGAAATGGGACGCGATCGCCGACTTCAGTGCGGCGGTAGCGATCACCGACGGCTCGATCACCTCGGCGAAGCTGGCCGATGGCGCCGTCGCCGGCAACAAGCTTGCCGATGGCGTGGTCGCCAATTCGAAACTCGCGACAGGCGCTGTGACGACGAACAAGCTGGCGGACTCTAACGTAACGTATCAGAAACTCGATGCCGCTGGCATCGCCAGCCCCCTAGCCAATTTGCTGTTTCCGGCTGGCATGGTTGTGCCTTTTGCCGGCAGCACCGCGCCCACCGGTTGGTTACTCTGCAATGGCCAATCTTTGGTGCGAACGGACTATCCGGGGCTGTTTGCTGCGATCGGAACGACGCATGGCGCTGCGGATGCAACGCATTTCAGTCTGCCCGATATGCGAGGCCGGACACCATTTGGGCTCGATCAGGGCAGCACGGGCCGATTGACGGCGGCGGGGGGCGGCATCGACAGCACAACCCTTGGCGCGTCTGGTGGCCAACAAAGCCGTACGCTCTTGACGGCAAACTTGCCGCCGTACACGCCATCGGTTGCTTCGGCGACAGTGTCTGTGACGTCCACGAGCAGTCTCGTTCAGGTCAACGACTTCGGCACGGCTTCCCTGAATCCTCCGGGCGGGTCGACCGACTTCCCGCGAAACCGCCCAGCCAGTGTGGTTTCCAACGGTACCGCGAGTATCGCGATGAATCCACAAGGCGGCACCAGCACTCCGATCCAGACGCCTCCGCCGGGCATCGTGCTCAACTACATCATCAAGGCGCACTGATGAGCTATCCGACCAAATACACGCGCCAGTATGATTACGTCAGCTACCAGAACGCGAACCCGACGCGTCCGCTGCCGGCCGGGCAACTCCATTCCGACCTCAATTTGGTGGCGGCATCTCTGGCTGAAACGATCGATTTCATCAAGACGGCGATTCGATCGGACGGACAGGTTGCAAACGAAGCAATCGGATGGGACCAGCTCGCGCTCGACGTCAAGGCCAGCATCGGCGACACGACGTCGGTTGACGCCATTCTGGCCGCGAAGGACGACGCCGAAGCGGCTGCCGGCGCGGCATCAACCTCCGCTACGAATGCGGCGACCAGCGCGACGGCGGCTGCCACTTCGGCGACGAATGCGGCTTCGAGCGCCACGGCGGCGTCCGGATCCGCGACCGCGGCAGCGACGTCCGCAAGCAACGCTGCGAGTACCCTGGCCAATGCGGTCGTCGGTGCGGCGGCGTCGGTTGATAGCGAGCTCATGTTGTTCAGCGGCACGACCGGCAAGGCGGCGAAACGTTCCAATAGCTTGAACGGAACGATCCAAGTTACCGGGGGCGTGGTCAATGCTGACGCGCAATTGTTCAGCAACATTCCGCAGAACGCGCAAAGCGGCACTTACACTCTGGTCGCATCGGACGCGCAGAAGCACATCTATCATAACGCCATAGGCGCCCACACCTACACGATCCCGGCGAACGCGAGCGTGGCGTACCCGATCGGGACGACGGTGACGTTCGTGAACGAGACCGGCTCTGGCAATCTTACGATCGCGATCACCTCCGACACGCTCATGCTCGCCGGCACGGGCGCGACGGGCAGCCGGTCGCTCTCGGCTGCGGGCATCGCTACTGCCATGAAGATTTCCTCGACGAAGTGGATTATCTCCGGAACGGGGCTGAGTTGATGGGTGCAGCGGTGACCGACCTCAACATAGGACTGCGGATTCCCGCGCCCGTCGACGTAGAAACGTCGTTCGGCGAACTCACGGCGCATGCACGGAGCGCGGGCCGATCGAATTTGGTCTTGGAGGATTTCAACTTGGCCTTCGAGGCGCACTGACGATGCCGCAAATCATCGACTTCGAAGGCAAACAGCACGAATTCCCCGACGACTTCACGCGGGCGGATATTCAGCGCGCGTTGAGCTCGATTCCGGGCTCTAAGCCGTCGGCGGAAAAGGTCTCGCCTAAGATCTCGTTTGAGGACCTCATCCCGCCGCTCCCGCCGGGCTTCCAGCTCGACGCGCCGCCGCAATCCGCGGCGCCGGCCCTGCCGCCGCTTCCTCCTGGGTTCTCGCTCGACCAACCCGGTGCGCCCGCTACGCCGCAAATGGCCGTGCCCGTCACGACGCCGCAGGGCCGCATCTACGTGGCGCCAGCGGATGTGCCGCAGCAACCAAAGCCGGTCGATCGCCCCGCGTCGCTCCTTCCGAGCAGCGTCGGCGGCGCTGTACGCGACTTCACGGTCGGCGCACAGGGCGTCGGCAAGGGTCTCGCGGACATCGCCACCGGGCCTCTCGACCTTGTGGCCGGCGCGCAGAACCTCGTCACGGGCGGGATCAATCGTGTCTTCGACACCAACATCCCGTACGCCATTCCGGCGTCTAAGCTCCTCGAGAAGGCCACCTCGGTCCTTCCGGGCATCGACCCGGCCACAATGTCGCGGAGCGAAAAGCTCGCCTACGACGCCAACCGCTTCGGCACGCAAGCCGTCGGCACCGGCGCCATGCTGGCGCAGCGCGCGCCGCAAGTGGCCGAAGCCGTCGTCCCGTCGGAAACCTTCCTCGGCCGGGTAGGGGACGCCTTCGCGCGCCCGTATGTCGAGACCCCCACGCGCGCGCACGTTGGCGATGCGATCGGCGGCATTGGCGCCGGCGTCGCGGTCAACGCTTCCGACAACTACGTTCCCAATGACGCCAGCGTCTTTGGCCACTATGTCGGGCATGGCCTCAAGGACGTTACAAACCTGCTTGCTCCACTGGCAGGAGCTTCGGGCGCGAACACCTTGCAAGCGAGCGTCGAAGGCCTAGGCGGCCTGATCCGCAACATCGCGTCGAAGACATTATCGACCGCACCTGCACCGATCCCGCTCAACCCGTCGACAAAGGCGCCGTACAGCCAGTCCGATGTCGACCGGGCTGCAGCAAAGCTCCAATCAGCGACGACCGGCTCGCCTCGAGCTCTGGCTCAGGACATCCGTGAGAACGCGGCCGCGCTTGAGAGGCCTGAAGATGGCGCAGTGCCGCTTCAAGCTTCGGCCATGCCGACGTCTGCACTGCTCTCGCGAGATCCCGGCTTGATCGCTGCCGAGCAGGGCGCGCGTCTCAAATCGTCACCCGATTTCGTCAAGCGCGATCAGAACGTCAAGGCTGCTGCCGCCGAGCGTGTAGAGGCGATGCGGGATCCGGAGGCAGATCTCGGCTCAGTGATGCGCCGCGCAGCCGAAGCGCGCGCGGAGCGCATGAACGCCGCGAAAGGCGATATTCTACAGCGGGAGGACGCCGTCAACTCGGTCGATCGGATCCGACGCGATCAGGGGCAACCGCTCGGCGCCGTCGCCAATACGGAAGCAAGGGCGAACGCCTCTCGCAGGTTCGACCGTGCTCTCGTCGAAGACACCTATCTCCCGGCCCGAGCCGAGAAAAACCGCCAGTTCGACACCGCGCCGGGCCGCAACGACGAATTGCCGGCCGACGACGTGTTTGGCGCGATCGACCGCATCCGCCGTCAGGCGAACGATCTCGCGCCCGGTACGCTGCCGGAGGACTTCATGCGGCGCCTCGATGCGTTGCGTCCGGTCATAGATCCCGAAACGGGAACAAACCTCGGCGGCCCCGGCACGGCCAACGGCGGCGATCTGGCCGACCTCCGCAAGTTCATCGGTCCCGCGCAGCAGCAGGCGCAGGCACGCGGCAACTTCGACCTCGCGGACAACCTGGCCGCCCTCCGGCGCTCGATCAATCGCACGATCGAGGACGCGCCCGGCTACGCCGAGGCCAACACGAATTATCGGGGCTTTGCCGAGCGTTTCCGTCCGGAGCCGAACGACGCGATGGCGAAGTTTACCCGGGCGATCGATCGCGGCGGTCAGAATGCCGACGGCGAGCTCAACCGCGGCGCCACGCCGCCCAGCGAGACGGCGGGCAGGTTCTTGGCGACGCCGGAGAGTGCGGCAACAGTGCCGCGCGCTCTCCAAGGGTCTCCGGCCATGACGGCCGGCGAGACCGCGCTCCGTGACCACTACCGCTCGAGCCTGGCTATGTCCGCGCTGAACCCGGATGGCACGATCAACCCGGCCCGTGCAGCGGCGTGGGCGAACAGCCACGCGGAAATCCTGACGCAATTTCCGGCGATCCGGCGGGAGTTCGACGACATCGTCACCCAGGCGCGTCGCGGCGAGCAGCTATCCTCGCAAGCGCGAGCCGATCTAGAAGCAGCTCGGACCTCGCGGAAGGCCACAGAGGCCGAGATCGACCGATCGGTGATCGGAACACTGCTTCGCGAGGATCCGCGAGACGCCGCCACCAAAATCTTGGGTGGTGGGTACGATTCTTCTCGCAAGCTCGACGAGATCAACGCCCTTGTCCGTCACGACGCGCAGGCACAACGCGGCTGGAAAGCTGCGATGTCGGAGGTCTTAGCAGACAAGGTGCAAAGCACGCGGCAAGTCGGCGAAACGCTCGAGGTGCAGTTCGCTCGGCTCGCGAAGGAATTCAAGGATAACGAGACACTGCTCGCCAAGACCTTCTCGCCGGAGGAGATGAACAATCTCCGGCAGGCCCACAAGATCCTGTCGTACTTCAAAGAGGCGGAGAAGCGAGCGACTGTTGGCTCGGACACGGCTGAAAAGATCGGCATCCCAACAGCCGTTCAGCTCGGTTTCCGTCACCTCTATGGCGACCTCAAGGGCGGTGGCATCATCAAGCGTATGAAGCTGCTTATGGAGATGCTGCCTTCGGGACGGCAGAACGTCGACGAGATCGTCAACGCCGCATGGTTCGACCCGAACCTCGCCGCCTACCTGCTGGAGCGGCCGGTAAAGAACTACGACGTGCCGCGATACAACTTGGATCTGCGCCGGCTCATCGCGGCAGCGAACGCGTCGCGCGACCAGTAATCGGAGAGCAAAGCAATGGTGGCCTTGGTAGCATCCACGGAATTGAGTGATCAGCAGCGCGAACTCGTGCGCTGCATCGTGATCGAAGGAAAGCCCCCGGAGGAAGCAGCGGTGATGGCCGGCTATCACCCGAAGTCGGTCTATCGGGCCCTACGCTTGCCGACGGTCGCCGAAGCCATCTCGGCATCGATCCAGCTCGACCTCGCCGCCGTCGGCGCGCCGCTCGCTTACCGGGTGGCGAAGTCGCTGCTCCAGGATGAACGCGTCAGTGCGCGCGTCCGAGCAGATTTGTCCATGAAGGTCCTGGACCGCGCCGGACATATCGTGCCAACGAAGAAGGATCTTGCGCCGCAACGAAAGTCGCTATCGGAGATGACGCGAGACGAACTCGCCTCATTTATCGAGACTAATCAGGCGCAGATCGACAAGGTCGAGGGAGAGCTGGCCTCTAGGGCAACGGACGTGTCACCGTACCTGGCATAAGCCCGCCAGACCAGGCGTTACCGGACGACGGAGATACCTTTGACGCCGCTGGGTGGCGGCTAATAGCCTGATGCAACACAAAAAAGGGCCCGCAATGCGGACCCTGGCCTGTCGACGCAAATCAAGGTACTAACGGAAATTAACCATTCCAGCTTCCTGAACTTGGCATGAGCCCGCCTGCTCATCATCCTGCAATTCGACGCGATCATGCGCGACGATGACGCGCTCATTTGTCCGCCTGGCTGTACGCTCGGCAACCTGCCTTACCCGTTCCAGCTCTTCCTTCCGGATAGTGACTTTGGCCACTTTTCCCCCTCCTGATTTGACACGAATCAGATTGCACTGAATCTCGCGATATACCAATAGAATTCAATTAATAAGATAGGGTTCCCGATGCCGCCAGCGACCAAACCGACACTTTTGCCAGAGTTGGTCTTTGGCATTGTGGGTCCTATCGGCGTGAACATGGACGCGATATGCGAGAGCCTGACTGCTGCGCTGCGCGCCGTTAGCTACGAGGCCTTTCCGATACACCTGACCAAGGAGATGCTCAAGGCACATCAGTACCAGCTGCAGAGATTTCCTGTCGAAATTCCTTCCGAGCGAAATTTCTTTTCTGAGGTGACCCACAAGATCGCCTACGCCAACGCGCTCTGCAAGGAATTCGACGACGCTGCGACGATGGCACGGATCGCAATGCGGGCCATCGCGGGCAAACGCCGAAGCATTTCCGGAGATCCGGGGACTATTCCAGAAAAACCTACCGCATACATCGTCCGGCAGCTGAAAAGGCCCGACGAAGCAATCCTATTCCGGCGCGTTTATGGGCGTCAGTTCATCTTGGTGTCTGCATACGGCCCTGTTGAGGAACGAAGGCAATTGTTGGAAGACCGCCTCCGGCTGACCTTATCGCCCGGCACTGCGGAGCATGAAATCTCGCACAAGGCCCTGCAACTTATCGATAAGGACTCTCGTGAAGACGGAGAGGATCTCGGCCAAAACGTTCGCGAGACCTTTCACCTGGCCGACGTCTTTATTGATGGTCTTGCTCGGGCTGAAATGGACGCCAAACTCACCAGGTTCATTCAAGCGTTTTTCGGAAAGACGAATATCTCTCCCACAAAATCCGAATACGGCATGTACGCGGCAAAGTCGGCCGCATTGCGGTCAGCTGATCTGTCGCGCCAAGTCGGGGCAGCTGCGTTTACAGATGACGGGGAACTAATAACTCAAGGCTGCAACGAGGTGCCGAAAGCTCACGGAGGCACATATTGGGACACAGAACTTCCAGACAACCGCGACGTTAAGCTCGGTTATGATCCCAACGACGTCATAAAGCTGGAGCTATTGCGGGAGTTCTTCGACAAGATGAAGGAAAGCAACCTTCTATCTGATCACGCGAAGAGTTTCGGCAGTCCAGCTGACATGGTCGAGGCGTTCACAAAAAAGCGATCAAAGGGCTCGGCTGAGAACGACGCGCCACTAGCAAACTGCGCCGTGCTGGACCTCACGGAGTTTGGTCGTGTGGTACACGCCGAAATGTGCGCAATATGCGACGCTGCGCGATTGGGGCGGAGCCTGAAAGGTGCAACGCTCTATGTAACAACGTTCCCGTGCCACAATTGCACCAAGCATATTCTTGCCGCGGGGATTAAGTGTGTTGTCTACATCGAGCCCTATCCAAAAAGCCGAGCAAGGCAACTGCACAAAGATGAAATCGATATCGAGAAAATCTCGGAGGGGAAGGTTTCCTTTTTGCCGTTCCTCGGGATTTCTCCTGTTCGATATCGCGATATCTTCCAGCGTGGCAAGCGAAAGCGAGACGGCAAAGCTTTGCCCTACATGACTGACCCACCATCGCCCATGATGGAAGCTGCAACGACCGCATATTTGGAAAATGAAGCTGACGAGTGGGGTAAACTTGTCCTTGATCGCGCGAGTACTGAGGCAGAGCAAGCAAACTAGCCTCGCCACGACCGCTCTTCCTCTCCGCGCGTGACCCGGCGCAAGCTCAGCGTTGTAAAAAATTACTTTAACGGCGGCAGCGCCGGCCTCGGCGGCCGCGTTTTCGGATCCTTGTGATTGAAGTGTCCGCGGGTCGGGAGTTGGATCAGCAGACGTTTGCATAGCTGGCGAAGGGCGAACTCTGAAATGCCGAGATCAGCGCCGGCTCGGATAAGTGTCTTGCTCCAAACGAGATCCCGGAGCTCGGCGCGGGTCATTTGCCGACGAAGTTGGGCTCTGCCGATCGAGAGTTTCCTGCTCTTCCGCGGCCGCTTGATGCCGTGCTTCCGCTCGAACGCCTTCGTGGCCTTGGCCTCCAGTTTCGCTCGCCGGCGCGCCAGGCGCTCTGGATACGGGTACGGAAACGGCGCGCACGCCCTCTTTAGCTTGAAGTATCGTCGGGTCCAGGACTGCTGCTCTTCATTGTCGAAGGGATAGAAGGGGACGTCCGGCGGTGCCCACTCAGCGTGATCCGGAAGCAAGCGGGGCTTTCTGAGATCGAAGTCCCACCAGAGGGCGCAGCCCATGCGCTTGTTGTGGTAGTCCGTCGTCAAAGCGTCGATCGCCCAGTACAGCGGGTCACGTCCCCTGCGCGCAACGGGCGCCACCATGCCGATGTTGAGGAGCTCCTCCAGCTCGGAGGCTCTCAGCTTCAAGCGCCTGAGCACCTGATGCTCTTCGTACAGCGGCGGATCTGACATAGCGGCTCCTCGTTGGAGAGGGAGCCGGCCACGGTCGAATACTGTCTGTCAAATTGTGGGAGTTGCAAGTCAGTTGGGGCAAAAGACCTGTGCCTCTTCAAGGCGGCCCTTGAGCTGTCGGGTTTGTATGTCTGACAACGGGCTGTGAAGTGATCACGTAACCGAGCGCAGCTTAGAGCGCCGCTGCTTTTGGCCAATCCTTCACTAGGCCCGCCGGTAAGATAGTGGACCTCATCCATAGGTTGGACTGGACTGTTGATCGCTGCTGTGGTTGCGTCCTCACATTGATAAAGTCATTTGGGGGAGGACAATGGAAATGAAGCAGCTTCTTCTAGTTGCGGCCTTTGTGCTGGCGGCATCGACGGCCAACGCGCAGTATCTGACGGGGACCGGCTCCAACCCGAGCACCCACTCGTCATCCGGCTACACCCGCAGCAACGGCACTTACGTGGCGCCCTATGTCGCGACCAATCCGAACGGCACACAACGGGATAATTTCGGCACGAGCGGAAACGTCAATCCGTATTCTGGCCAGACCGGCCATCGTACGCCTCGGTATTGAGCCCACCCATGGCTAAGCGACAAGTCTTTCACTCCGTTCCTTCGAAGGAAGGCTGGGCTGTCAAACACAAGGGTGAACTGGTTTCAAACCATCGAACTCAGAAAGCGGCGGAGGGTGCCGCCATCCGTGCGGGGCACAAAGCTGAAGACCAAGGGGGCCTCGGACAAGCAGTATTGCATAAGGCCGATGGTACCATCCGGGAGGAGCGAACGTACGGCGCCGATCCCCGAAGTACCAAAGGTTAGATGCGCGCCGACCTAAGGTTCGGCGTGCCGTCCTTGACTGCATTTGGTTTAACACGTCCTTAGGAGGCGGTGCCCGATACGGCTGTCGCGTTGATGACGACTATTGCAGTACGTCGGAGGGGATCCATGGCGATGACTGACGAGGAATGGAACGTGCGCGCCGGGGCGGCCGCGCTTGCTACTTGTCTGGTCAAGACGATTGGAGAGTCGGATTCGACTTTTCAGGAGAGGTTTCTAAAGAACTTGGAGCAGGCCTACTACCACTTCCGTGACGACTCTGCGGCCGCAGGATCCGATGGCAAGCCGCGACCGGTGACCGGTGCACTCGAAATCCTCAATTGGACGCGCGAGATGCTGACCGGATGGAATCCGATCACCGGACAAGGCAATCCATTGTTAAAATAGCAAGATATTTTGCTGCAATGCGCAAACGCTGGGCCCCGCGTTGCGGGCCTGTTTTAGACGATCCATGAAATTCCCACCCCCTTTTGCCGACCGCCCCACACGAAGCCATTTTGGTCGTCGCACGAAGCGGTGTTGAAACAATGCGATCCGATATTGAGCAGGTTTATCGCCCTGAGGGAGGGTTGAATGCGTAGCCTGATTTTCGGCGTGTTGCTCGTAGCTCTGGCGACTATCGGATCTTCATCGTTTATTTCGGCGGCGCTTTCTGCAGCACGAGATGCGAAGGCCGCAACTTTTCAGAACGGTTCGCACCGGCAATAAAGGTCCCCCCTAGCACCTAGGCCCGCCGGCCGCGGCCGGATGAGCCAGGGCGGTTGCTTGCAAGTTCTCAGGCGAAGCCGAATACCAGTTTACCGCGGCCGGCGGCGTGGTTTTGACGGATAGCGAATGCGACCCTGGTTATTTGCGCAATCCTGCAGAGGCTTGGGGACATTCCGGCGTTAGGTCAACGCATCTGCATTTTCCGAATCGACGTTCCATGGTCGCTGGCCCATGCGTCGCGTTCAGGGGTGTAGGTGTGAGCCAGTTTCTGTCGATGCTGCTGCTAACAACAGCCGTAGTTCTGACCATCTGCTTCGGAGTGGCGGCCTGGCGCCTCTCTGATGAAAAGGACGTCTACATCACTGGCCAGATCCCGCGCCAGTCCTATGGATGGAAGGGGTCGCCCACCCCATAGCCCTGGCGCGTTCAGCGCCCTCTGCCTGAAACCCCAGTTGCAATCTGCCGGCATGGTTCTTGCGGATCCGTCAGTCCTGGCAGGGAGACGTTTCGCGATGAAACAGAAATCTCGAGTCCTAAAGCCGCGCAAGCCCACTCTGAAACACATGGTCGCCGATCTGGTGAGATTGCTTGAAGCAATGGCGGTCCTTGAGAGGTTGAGAGAGGAGGTTCAGCTCGCTGAGAAAAATCCGAGGCACCATTAACCCGAAGCGGGTTATGGTCAGACCGCGCTTGCGTTCGCTCGCCGGTCACCGTTCATCCGTATTTTTACCGGCTCGGCGAAGGGCCTATTGATCTCGCGCGCAAGTTGCGCTTGCTTAGGCCCCTTCGACGGGGGGATTTCAGTATGCGCATTTTCATTGTGGCGGCGGCTTGCGCCGCCCTGGCCGGCTGCATGACGGCGGGCGAGACGGTCTCATTCAAGGCCTCCAATCCGCAGCAACAAGCTCTCATGAGAGACGGGCAGCCTGCCCTCGTCTCTCGACAGAAGAGCTCCGTTGTCCTCGTTCGGCCGGCAGCCCGACAGCTCCAAGCTAACGGCCGGCCCGTGTTCGTCGTCGGCATCAATAACCTGGGCCGACAGCCCGTTGAGTTTCGGGTGGGTCAAGTGGAGGCAGTGCAACATGCCGCGGGCTCCGACTTCGAAATGAAGATCGTCACCTACGAGATGCTGGTCCAGGAAGAAAAGAACCGGCAGGTTGCCGCTGCGCTATTGACCGGCGTCGCAGCCGGCGCAAACGCATATAGCGCCTCACGCGCCGGCTACGGCAGCTACACGACGCCGAGCGGTCGAACGGGCACCTTCTACAGTCCCACAGCAGCGGCGATTGCACAAAACAATGCGGCCGCGCAGAACGAGGCGATGATTGCCACGACGATCGAGACAGGCCAGCGCAATATGGCAGTGCTCGAGCAGGCCGTAATCAAAGACAACACCCTGCTGCCCGGCGAATGGTACGGAGGCCAACTGCACCTTGCGCCGCCGACCGACCAAGGCGGAGCTCAGAAGAGCTACACGATCGTGATCACTGTAGGCCCGGACCGCCACGTGATCGATGTCGCTCAAGGCCCAGCTGGGGCTTAGCAGAGACGCTTGGAGGCCGCATCGCGTGGCTCGATTAGCATTAACCGCTGTCGACCTGCCGGCTCAAAGTGGGGTTGTTGATCCCGATAAGCCAGGACCGCCTCGCTGATCGAAAACAGCTCCAAAGGCGTTGCATCAGATTCGACCCCTGCCGCTAGCGAAAAATTGGGGCCAGGCCACCGGTTTTGCATCTCGGCTGGGGAGGACCCATGACAACGCCTTTCAAACTGATGGCCGTTTCCCTTACATGGCCCACAACGAAGAGTTGCTCATTTCCGCCGAGGGCAATCTATGCTGAAAAAGCTAAGTGGAATGTTTGTCGTGCAAGCGGTCAAGCACGTGCTCGATTTCATAGGCTTCTGGCCTATAGCAATCGCCTTTGCGATCGCCACGGGAGCAACAGTGTGGACCTGGCTATCCAGCGCCCCGCTTCCGGTCTTGGTGATCACCACTTTCAGCTCAATCGTAGCTTCGATTTATGTGGCCTTATTGCCCCGCCTTCTGAGGACGCTCTTCGCAACCAAAACGTTCGAGAGACCAGATTTGTCGCCATGGAGCAGAGCTACCACACTTCGGCTCTATCAAGCTGCATGCCTGCTGGCTGAAATTCACCCGAATGTCCCGGTGCCAGCGCCCGCTCGTGGCCATCTACAGATGTTGATTTCCGCCGCCAGAGAAGGAAAGTTCAAAACCGCCGAATCCGACCCGCAGTACGTCACGCTCCAAACGGAGGCTCGCGCAGAGCATCTCAAGAAGTACGTCGAGTCAACTGGCATGCCATGGTTCGCATAGGTCTAGAGTCCGATAAGAGCCCTTAGCGGACTCGAGAAAAACCCAACAGGTCAATAGCTGGCATACCGATGACGTCGAGGGCTGAGCTACTGCGCCGATCCTTAGCTTCAGCCTGTCGAACAACAAGAGTGCCTCTGATGTCATTTACCGCAAAAATTATTCGCGTCCTGCTAGCTTCGCCTTCCGACCTCCCCCAAGAACGTGCGGTCGTCACCGAGGCAATATACGATTGGAATGCCCAACACTCAGAAGCAGAGGCAGTGGTACTTCTTCCCATTGCCTGGGAAACTCACGCCACTCCACGCTCGAATGTACGACCACAGCAAGCCATCAATGAGCAGTTGGTTGACAAATCCGACCTTCTCATCGGAATGTTCTGGACGCGATTGGGAACATCGACCGGGGTCGCGGAGTCCGGCACAGTCGAAGAAATTGATCGATTTGTCGCTGCGGGAAAGTCAGCCCTGCTCTATTTCTCCAACCGACCGATCGAACCCGAAGCCTTTGACCACAAGCAGAATCGCCGACTGAAAGAGTTCAAAGAAACGACCAACAAAAATGCACTTACTTTCACCTTCAATTCGCTCGAAACCTTGCGACAACTTATAAACCGGGCGCTGGTAGCGGAGGTCCGATCCTTTCAATTGCGCAGCTCTCGAGAGGCCGTTGGCGCGCCCAACGTCACCGCGGCGTATCCTCCCGAGCCCGCGATTAGGGAAGACTCAGAGGTATCGACACCGGACGAGACGTGGGTTCGCCAAGACTACGAACGCGAGATCTTTTCGGCTATCCGAAAACACGACGGGGATAGAATAAAGGCCATCGATGCGGCATACAGAAAGACTGAGGACTACGCAGTTGGGGACCACAGCTCCTCATGGGAAGCTTATATTGAGTGGGCGCGCATTTATTTCGGCAAAGGCGGTCAATTAAAAAGCCTACAGAAGCTCGCCAGCGCTAATCCCGAAAGCGCTCAAACCATTTTCTATCTTGCTTCTGCTTACGCGAAGTTTGACAGGCACGGCCAAGCGGCGAACTCATATCTGGCCGCAACGGATGTATCAAAGGACAGCGAACAAATCGCACGATTTGCCTCGCTCGCCGCCGAGCAATTCAAAAAAGACAACAATGAACCGGGCATGACGGATGCATTGCGGCGGCTGCGCGCAGTGGTTCGTGGCGAGCCGGATCTAGAAGTCGTATTGCTGGAGGCAATTCAACGGCTAAACGCTAGCGAAACACCGATTTCGTTCACCATTCCCCTTCTTGAACGACAGATCGAATTGACACCCGACGACCATAGCATTCGCTTCGACCTCGCATACAAGCAAAGCGAGGTAGGCAACAAAGCTATTGCCTTGCATCACTATCTGAAGATTCCGCAAGGTGACCGGCAGCCAGCAGCCTGGAACAATATTGGCGCGACACTAGACGAGTTGGAAATGCCGATAAAATCTGTTGCGGCTTATAAGAAAGCTGCAGCGATGAACAGCACTCTCGCGATGAGCAATTTGGGCAACAAGCTCCTGAAGAGCGGGTTTCTGGAACTGGCTCGCGAACAGTGCGCCCAAGCTCGCCAAGATACTGACCCTCACCCCAACGTGGGACATTTGATCGCGTCACTGGCATCTGTCGAACAGAAGGAACGATTGCATCAGGATGAGATTCTTAAGGGGATCGAGAGCCGGCTTGCTTATTTGCGCCAGTTGGGTCACGCCGCGACACTCGAAACTCCTCAAGACATCGCAGAGGAATGGCAAGGTCCGGACTGCGCATTTAAACTTGAGCAGGACGGCAACAAGATTTCCTTGCATGGGCATTACGAAGCCGCCGTTGGAGGCCTTCTCGCTGCTCTGGTGACAAAACCGGTGGGGTTGGGCGGGCTAGGCGCAGCTTCCGCGACGAAAACCAAGCACACGATTCGCTACTCCGGCCTGGTGCAGGGACTGGCTGTAATCGGAAAAGTAAACCGAGGGCGGGAAGGCACCACTCTATTGGGAAGCTCTGACGAGGGTCTCGCGTACATGATACTCAGCCAGAACGGGGACGAGATCATAGTGGTTGAAAACGGAAACTCCGATAGTCCAGATGTCATTACGCTGAAGCGCGTCCTGCCTCCCAGCGACCGTTGTTAATCTCAGCTCCCCCTCTAATCCTGGAGTCCGATAACAGCCCTTAGCGGACTCCAGCCGCACTCAGACCGGCCGTCGTCACGTCCGCAAATGACCCGAAGCGGTCGATGTCGAGCTTGTCCCGAGCTATTATCAGCCTAGCTGATCGATCAGTGCCGACCATGACCGTTTCCGCAACGGTCGAGGTGGTCGCCGCGCCGTCTCATGGCAAAAGCAGCAATCTCTCCTAAGGAAATGCAGGTTACGTATCGAAGCTAGTTCCTAGATGCCCCTCTCCCCTGATTGCGCGGCAGCTGCTAAAATCCAACCGGTAGCTGTCCACCGACCGCCCTGGAACAGGTGGACAAGATCGACCCTGCACATTTGCGAATCCCTGCCCTGTGCTAACCGCTCGGAACGAGCAGGAGGGCGGAAGGATTCGTCCCGGCAGGAGCGATCTCGATGCTGATGACGAAGGAAAGACGGCCGGCGGTCCGCACGTTGCGCGGATGGGCACTGAGCGTGCTGCAGGAAGTCGGCGCCATCCACGAATGCGAGGAGCACGGCTGGGCGAAGGACCGGGCGGACCCACACGCTCGCGACCGAGCGTTCGCCGTAGCTCGCCAACATCCTCCGGCGGGAGTTTCACCGGAGGCAGCAACTGTGGCTGTAGCCGAAATTCTTGATGAGACCGGCGATACTTGTCCCGAGTGCCTGCCTGACGAGGAGCGTTAGCAAAAGCGGGGCCCTAGAGGCAACCAGCCTCGTCCGCTTGTGACTTAATTGCCGAAGTAAAGGCCGCAAAGACACATCTCTGCTTTGGGCCACTAAGCGACATGGTTCATAGTGCAAGTGGGGTAGCGTGGGGTGCGCTTGGTAGGTGAGGTATCATGAATTCGCCTACCTGCTCAGCATCCTTTGAAAAGAGGCCGCCCACTGAGGCGGCCTTATTTCGGCCCCGGGAGATCGTCCTTCTTCGGCGGCTTTAGGCCGGGCGAGCTGAGCCAGTCGTCCAAATGAGCGGCTGTCTCTGCTTGCCTCGCTCTTAATAATGCCGCGTCGCGCACTGGTCCGTGCGGCAGCAATCTGGCCTCCTCCAAAAGCTTGTGGGCTTCTTGGAGAAGCCGTTCCTTGAGTGATTTTGTTTGTTTGAAACGACGCCGAGGAATGATCGTCATAGCGCGCTCCTTTCCGTTTGAGGAAGGCGGGAGCGCAAGGGGCGTTCTCATCACGGACAAAAGCCGAGATCCGCTCCGTGATGAAGCGACAATGACTCACCCCCGGGGTTGGTTCTGTATCTTTTGATACGAAGCGGGAAATAATTAATCATCGGAACCTACTCAAACTGAGCCACTCGCAAATTCGAACTAGGCTACTTAGGTCGGAAACAGGCCAGCACCCGGCGCTCTGGGCATTCAAAAAGCAATCCAAAAAAATGTCAGCTTAGGGTCAGAAGCGGACCTCAGCGGCAGGCACTTGCGAGGTCGGCTATGGGCCAGAAGGCGACATTGGCGGTCCGGACTCGATCTCTATTTGGTGCGCACCGCGGGTCAGCTCAGGCGCACCCCGGGTCAGCACAGTTGACGTTTCAACTTAGCGCATACCTCAAAAGTCAAAGCGCGTTTGGCGCTGCGCTCTGATCCGTTTAGAGTATGGTGGGTTGGTGGGGCCTGGTGCGGCCATGGTGCAAGAGCGGGTCCGGGTCGAGCGAAGATTATCAGCGATCTTGGCCGCCGACGTGGCCGGCTATTCTCGGCTCATGCACAATGACGAAGAGGCGACACACGCCAAGCTGACGGCCCTTCTCGCCGGGGGCGTCGAGCCCGCAATTGCGCAGCACGGCGGCCGCATCGTAAAGAACACCGGCGACGGGTTTTTGGCTGAGTTTCCAAGTGCGGTCGAAGCGGTGCGGGCTGCCATGCAGTTTCAGTCCCGCATCAACGAACTTACCTGCGACGACGCGGAAGACAGGCGCATTCTCTTCCGTGTGGGGCTCAATATCGGTGATATCATCGTCGAAGCCCATGACATCTTTGGAGACGGCGTCAACATTGCGGCCCGGCTCGAGAGCATCGCCGAACCCGGCGGCATCTGTATCTCTCAGACTGTCTTCAATCACGCGCGCGACAAGGTGCCGTTCGACGTTGAGGAAGCGGGTGAGCAAACTCTGAAGAACATCGCCCGGCCCGTCCACGTTTACCGCATCATCATCGACCCGGGCCTGCGGACTACGACGCCCAAACGCGAGATTCCGGCGCTCGCGTTGCCTGACAAGCCATCCGTCGCCGTTTTGCCGCTGACCAATATGAGCGGCGACCCCGAGCAGGAATTCGTCTCCGACGGCATCGCCGAAGATGTGATCACGGCGTTATCGCGTTATCCCTCATTGTTCGTCATCGCACGGAACTCGTCGTTCACTTACAAAGGGCGAGCGGTTGATGTGAGACAGGTCGGGCGCGAGCTCGGCGTCCGCTACGTGCTTGAAGGTAGCGTGCGCAAGGCCGGCAGCCGGATCCGCGTGACCGCGCAGCTCATAGAGGCGGCGACCAGCAATCATGTATGGGCCGAGCGCTACGACCGCGATCTCGCAGATATTTTCGCCGTGCAGGATGAACTCACCGAGGCGTTGACGACTGCGCTCGCCCCCGCCATTGCAGACGCCGAGCTCCGACGCGCCATGCGCAGGCCGCCGGGCAGCCTTGATGCCTGGGCCGCCTATCAGCGCGGCCTGTGGGATCTGAGCAAAGCGACCGCAGAGGACGATGAGAGCGCCGAGAAATTCTTCAGACAGGCGATCGATCTCGACCCGACCTTCAGCGGCAGCTACAGCGCGCTCGCTCTGTACCAGCTGCAAGCGGCCGCGCTCTTCCAGAAGATAGGCCTGCGAGACGCGCAACATTCGGCGGAGGCCCTGGCCCGCCGGGCGGTCGCGCTCGATGGTGCCGATGCCGAAGCCCGTTCGTGCCTTGGCTGGGCCTTGCAAGCACGCGGCGAGGCTGACGATGCGTTGGCGGAGATCGAGCGAGCTCTCTCTATGAGTCCAAATCTGGCGATCGCGCACGGCCATCGAGGCGCGACGCTGATCTTTGCCGGACGGCACAAGGAGGGGGTCACGTCTCTCAACGTGTGTATCAGGCTCGATCCCCGCGATCCCTATCTGGCAGTCCGCTTGTTGCACATTGCGTGCGGTTTATATTTCTGCGGCGAATACGAAGCTTCGATCGAGGCCGCAAAACGCCTGATCCGGTCGTATCCGAATTTTCCGATGATCTACCGCTGGTCCGCGGCGGCGCTGGGCCAGCTTGGGCGCATAGCGGAAGCGAAGGAAGAACTGGAAAAGGCCGTCTCGCGCGCACCGGGGGCATTAGATATGTATGTCCGCAACAGAGCTCCGTGGTTTCGTCCAGAAGACCACGCGCATCTCGTCGACGGTCTGGGTAAGGCCGGATGGAGGGGGTGAGGCTGCATTGAACTGCGGGCCGACGAAGTACCGGCTATCGGGCGTCACTGGATGCTTCACGCTTAAGCCGACTTCCGCCGCGCCCCTGCTGCAGGCTTCTTCGCCGCCGCTTCCTTCGCAGGCTTCTTGCCGGCGATGGGCATCAGCATTTCCTTCTGGCCAGCTGACGCCCTCTTTGGCTTCTTGGCGGGCTTTGCCTCCTTCGCCGGCGCAGCTTCCCGACCGACGCTCTGCCGCAGCGCTTCCATCAGGTCGACCACATTCTCGCCCTTCGGCCGCTCCTTCGGCCGGATGACCTTCCCGGCACGTTTCTGGTTGATGAGGTCGATCAGCGCTGTTTCGTAATGGTCCTCGAACTTCTCAGGATCGAAACGCCCCGCCTTCTGGTTCACGATGTGCTTGGCGAGGTCCAGCATGTCCTTGGTGACCTTCACGTCCTGGATCTCGTCAAAGTACTCCTGTTCGCCGCGGACCTCGTAGGGGTAACGCAGCAGGGTGCCGACAAGACCCTTGTCCATCGGCTCCAACGCGATGATGTGCTCGCGGTTGGTCAGCACAACCCGGCCGATCGCAACTTTGTTCATCTCCCGGATTGTCTCCCGGATGACTGCAAAGGCGTCGTGGCCGACCTTGCCGTCGGGCCGGATGTAATAGGGGCGGATCAAATAACGCGGATCGATGTCCGACCTGTCGACGAACTCGTCGATCTCGATGGTCCGCGTGGACTCCAGCGCGATCTCCTCGAGCTCCTCTTTCGAGACTTCGATGTACTGTCCCTTTTCGAGCTCATAGCCCTTGACGATGTCTTCGTTGGGCACCTCGTCGCCGGTGTCAGCGTCGACTTTCAGGTACTTTATGCGATGTCCGGTCGACCGGTTGAGCTGGTTAAACGCTATCTTTTCGCTCTCCGACGTCGCTGGGTAGAGCGCGACGGGGCAAGTCACCAGAGATAGGCGCAGAAAGCCTTTCCAGTTGGCGCGAGGGGCCATTTACGCGGTACTCCGTTTAGTTTGCTCCGATTCAAGACGAACGGGGAGCCCAAGTTCCGACATACGGAGAGGGTCTTTTTTCGTGGACACCAGTCGGGTCTAGACCTAGCCATTTTGGCTCGCTAGCGCGGCACAAATCTAAATTGCTGGGTCCCGTGCTCACCAGGGTCAGGGCTGCGTTCAGCTATCCGGTAGCCGTTGTGAGCCTCGATGAATGCCCGTTCGGAAAACCAGGTCCTCTCGTATCTCACTAGCTTTTCCGCGGATGAGTATACCTTCCCCGGTCCGTTATCGCTCAAGTACGACGTCTGGACCTCTCGCCTGGCGTCACCGTCGCTGATAGGAACGCGATGCCAGACCAACTTGGCCGCCCTAACTGCGCAAAGCGCCTGAATGGTCCCAAAAGCGTCAGGCACGTACTGTATGGCTCCGTTCGAGTGGACAAGATCGACATTGCGGAGCCATTCGGCCGCTTCATCAATGCGTTCGAAAAACTTGAGCCTGTCAGTCGCGAGCTCCTTGGCGCGCTGCACCATGGCCGGCGTCTCGACAACCGCCCATCGGATATCTGGCGATTGCCGGCGGGCGGTCTTGTAGTGAACGCCGGCGCCTCCACCGAAATCCAGCACCGTTTCCAAACCTTCGACCAACGGCCAATTGGCCTGTCCCTGATAAGCGACGGTTTTACGATAGATGGTGTCGACCAACTCCTCGCTTTCGTAGCCTTCGATCGCGCCGCGCGGTGGAGCGAGCCGCCTTCGGAGCCTCTCGATTAAACTCATGATCGACCCGGTGCTTGGCAGGATACCCAGTTGACACAATCAGAAACATTTAGAAATGTACAGCCAGAAGGCGAGGACTTTTTTCAATCAACTCGTGCGACATGCGACCAAACCTCGGGCAGCATGTCGGGGCTCTCTTCAGTTGGCGGATAGCAATGGGCGTTCTGCACAAAATCGAGCATGGCTTGGTGCGGCCTGCATTACGTCGAATAAGGCCCTCAAAGCGCGTCGTCCTAGGCGGGATTACAGTCGATTATAAGAGTGAGCTCGATGGAGGCGGCATCGAGTTCGGCCAAGACTTCATTCCATTTTTGCGCTCCCGCGGAATGCCTAAACAGCCTCGCCTCTTCGAGTGGTGCGCTGGGCCGGCATTTATTGGCTTTTCGATGCTGGGCCACGAGTTGTGCGAAACGCTATGCCTGGCTGACATCAATCCCGCGGCGGTGAATCGTTGCAAAAGCACCGTCAGGCTAAACCATCTGGAAGATCGGGTCTCGGTTTACGAATCCAACAATCTTCGGAACATCCCCAAAAGCGAACGCTGGAATTTGGTGGTGAGCAATCCGCCCCACTTCATTGACCAGTATGAAGGCGATATCCGCGCTCACGACCCTGATTGGGCCATCCACCGGGAGTTCTTCAACACGATACACCCGTACCTAGCCGACGACGGCGTGATCGTTCTTCAGGAGAACAATCGCGGTTCGACCGTTGAGACCTTCGGCGAGATGATCGACGTAGCGGGCCTTGAAATTGTGTTCACTCACGGCGACCACAAAGAGCCTACACGGGAGAGCGTGTTCTATTTTATCGGGATCATGAAGAAGGGCGCGAAAGTGCCCAGTTGGGCCGCCAAGGTCTCTTGAAAAGCTGAGACTCAAAGAGGTCGATGCCGCTCGCTCATACCGATCACATCCGCGGCGGAAGGCTGACACGCCATCGTTGGTAATCGACGATTGAATTTGCCAAGAGTAATCTGCTCATCCCCAGGGTTTCCCGGAATCCGGCACCACGATCCAGTAGCGCTTGCCGACAATGCCGTCCTGCGGCGGCGTCATGATGACAAAGCGATAGAGGTTGTGAGATGCACGCTCGTTGAGCGACCAGAGCGACCGTTCGAGCTGGCGTAACCGACCTCCAGACAATTCGACGAGGATGGCCCGATCGTCATCCGCCGCTCGCGAGTTGCTGCGCATCAGCCGAAAGGTCTGCGCCCTCAGCTTGCCGTCGACCGGTTCGAAATCAAGCATCTCGACAATACGCCCATGCGGGCGCGGGCCGGAAGCGCTCAGCGCAGCCCAGACTGCAATTGGCGTAAACAGGAGGTGACAAGCGAACAAGATAACCAGAGCAACCTCGGCCGCAGGGTCCACACGCCTCAACCGACCGGCCTCCGCAATGGCCACGTTACAAGGCCGCGCAGCATCCAAGTTTGCGCGACGGCGCTCCTGGTGGCCCGCAGATGCCCGGCGAGGCCGAGCGTGAGCAGCAGAACGAAATCGTGACTGATACGTCCATGCGCCAGGCTCAGCAGCACAACGAACAACGTCATGCAGGCCACGAAGCGGTAATCCGCGAGCACGCGGGCGAGTGGAGTCACTGAGCGCCAGGCGGCTGCGACCGACGCGATGAGGACCACGCCCGCGAGCCAGCCGAACTCGATGGCGACCTCGACGAAGCTATTATGCGCGCCGAGGCCCGGCACGCAGCTGCGCATGGCAAAGCTTCCGGCGCCCATGCCGAATGGCCCTGCGTCAGGCAAGATCCGCAAAGCGTCGGCCAGCAACTGCTTACGGATCGCGATCGAGTTGTCGAAATCGACCGCAGGGCAGCCAACTGCCACCGGAGCCAGCATTCGGGCGTCCGGCGCAACCGCGGTAACGCCCGTTGCGGTCAAAAGATGCCGCCCATAGACTGAGGCCGCACTCCAGCGGGCGGCGGCACCCGCGCCTATCGCAACGGCGAGCAACGCCACTAACACCAGACCACGCCGCCGCGCCGCGCCCTCGCACAGAAGCGCGGCGGCGAGCGCAGCCAGCTCAAGGGCGAGCAGCGAGAACCGCACCATGGACGCTGCGAACACTGCCGCAGCCAGCACCGCAAGCAGACTAATCCCAGCGAACGCCATGCGCGGCAGCCGGTCGGACGTCACGGCGGCGATCACGACGACGCCAAGCAGCATGGCGAACTGCGCCGGCGCCGCATCGAACTCGCCGAACACATAGGGCTTGCCGTGATGGTCCGACCATTGCTCAGTGAGTGCAACCGTCGTCGCAAGCGCCCCGATCGCGACGACAATCGCGCCGACTGTCAGCACACCTCGACGCGCATCGCGCACCGGCGCAAGTCGGCCCGCGGCATATTGCGTCAGTGTCACGCTGAGGAGGACCAATTCCTTCAAGTCCGAAAAACCATTCAGGAGGCACGACACCGCGATACAGACCGCCAGCGCAGCGGCAAGCCCGTCGCAAAGATTGGGTCGAATCTCACGCCAGGGCGCCATCGCGATCAGTAGCCCTACCGGCACAACCAAGGCGAGCCCCGTGAACTTGGTGCCGAGGCCGAGCAGGCCATGCGCCAGCACAGCGACTGAGCCAGCCGCAACAGTCAGTCCTAGTAACGCACTGCGAAAACTTGATGTTTTCAACGGTCGCCCACCCCAGGCAAAGCATGAGGACCAACGTTTGACGCAACTCCTGCTTGATAGCAAGCGTTAGTTGTAGAACAACATAATACCCGCATCCACGCTCTTGCCTATAGGCGGAAGGTGGCATTTGATGACGTGGTCGGTACCGCCCGAGAGCCAGCATGGGCAACGAGCTGATCGTCCGAAAGTCGACGTTTCCGACAGTTCAGAAGATGCGCCGAGCTGCCCAATACGTTCGGATGTCTACAGAACGGCAGCAATACTCAATTCAGAACCAGGCTGCGGTCATTGCCGCCTATGCCCACGCGCACAATTTGACGATCGTCCGCACCTATCGGGATGAAGGAGAGAGTGGCCTTCTCATCAAGAATCGAGCTGGCCTCATTCAGCTCCTCGAAGACGTTCAGGCAGGTGAAGCGGACTTTGGCCATGTCCTGGTTTATGATGTGAGCCGCTGGGGTCGATTTCAGGACGTGGACGAAAGCGCACATTACGAATTTGTCTGCAAGCGTAGCGGCATCAAGATCGCTTACTGTGCCGAACAATTCGATAACGACGGCAGTATGCTGGCGAGCATCGTCAAAAACATCAAAAGAGTTATGGCTGCCGAGTACAGCCGAGAGCTTTCCGCAAAGGTCTACGCCGGACAGTGTCGGTATGCACGTCTCGGCTACAAGCCTTGCGGCAAGGTTGGTTATGGGCTGGTCCGAGAGCTAGTTGACGAGAAGGACCAATCAAAGGGCATCATGAAGAACGGTGACCGCAAGTATCTTACGACCGACCACATCCGGGTTCGCCCAGGCGATCCGCGCGAAGCAGCAATCGTAAGATGGATATTCACTCGCTTCCTGGAGGTGAAATGCGAAACCGTGGTGGCATGGGAGCTCAACAAGAATGCGGTGCCGACCAGAACGGGGAAACCGTGGACGCGTGTCATGGTTGGCGCAATTCTCAGGGACGAAACTTACATAGGCAATCTGGTCTTCAACCGGCGATCGTGGAAGCTGCGGCAGACCCGCACCTATAATCCCCCTGGAGAGTGGATTCGGGCGGAAGGTTGCCTTGAGCCGACAGTTGATCGCGACCTCTTTTTGCGAGCCAACAAATTCATCGACGAACGGCGTGTTGATTTATCTGAAGAAGAAATGATTGTTCGCTTGCGTCGAACCCTGCTTGAAAAGGGTCGCTTGAGCATAAGCATCATAGACCGCACGCCGGGTTTACCCTGTGTTGCAACGTGTCAGACCCATTTCGGCAGCATTCGCAACCTTTACCGGTTGCTCGGCTACACTCCGAAACGGAACTACGAATTTCTGGAATCACGTCCGCTTTGGTCTGAGCAAAAGACGATGCTCGCGTCTCGCATCAGAAGCGCCGCTAGACGCGCAGGCTGCCGCACGAGCACCGGGGGATGGACAGACTCATTGCGCGTCAACGGCACCACGTGCGTTTCTGTCAGAGCGGCGCGCTGGACACCGCGAAAGGAGGAAACGCATTCTCCACACTGGACCATTCAGTGCGACTCGCATGTGCCCGCAGGATGGATTGCCGCGATACGACTATCGGAACACAACAAGGATATCCTCGATTACGTGTTGTTGCCTACCGATGGCAAGGTCAAGAGAACCATAAGGTTCTCAGAGGCGGCCCGCGAACGTCACGAAATCACTTGCTTCAAAACGGCTGACGCCCTCGTTCGCGCGATCACCAGGAGGTTAACCAGGAAAACGCCTTCCCGAGCCACACCAGCGCCGATGAGCAAGCAACCGAGAGTAAGCCAGCCCAAATCCAAGAGCGGCCACGTACAACGCTAATAGACCGCAGATAAAGAAACGCACCGAGCAGTGTGCCGTAGTTCCTCTTAAAGTCACCATTGAGCTTTGCAATCTTTGACAGCTCGGAAGATGTCTGGATCTCATCGGCCATTGACGCTGGTCCTCACTATTAAAGCCAGCGCCTTATGAACCACTGTTTTGCCCGACGGAGCAAGCGGAATTTCGGTATTTCAAAATTTTACAAGATGAGCCTTTGGTTAGTATTGACCAATCGGTTGCGATTAATCTCCTCGGACCCACAAGCCTCAGCGGCTGGTCACGTCTCCAACTCGCATCTATTTTCGGACCATGACCAAGGCGGAGAACAGAACGGCAGCGAAGGCATGGCACAAGGAACGCATGCGCCAGCGCGCGGATGACGCTCGGGCCGAGGCAGTTGCAGCAGACCTCGCCGAGCTGGGCCGGCTACGCCACTATCTTGTTTTCGGCAGGAAAGACGTCCGCGCCGACCGCGATAAGCTGATGAGGGCCATCGATGACTATGTGGAAGAAATGACCGGCGACCGTACCAAGCTTCACGCGCAGGGATCAAGTATCGGTGCCTAACGCGTCAATCTCAAAGCCGTCATCCATCGTAGAAGCACACGAATGGCCTTTTGAAGAATGTGCAATCTTTACAGCATCACCACCAACCAGGCCGCCATCCTGGCGCTGTTCCGCGTCGTCAACCAATATGCCGGCAACCTACCGCCGATGCCGGGCGTTTTTCCTGACTACAAGGCTCCGATCGTCCGGACAGGCGCCGACGGTCGCGAGCTTGCGCTTGCTCGCTGGGGCATGCCGTCGTCCTCTAAAGCGCTCATGGACGCCACCAAGAAGAGAGCTGAGAAGCTGCAAGCCAAGGGTAAGGCGGTGGATTTCAAAGAACTGCTCCGGATGGAGCCGGACTCCGGCACCACCAACATTCGCAATGTGAACTCCAAGCATTGGACGCGTTGGCTCGGTGTCGAAAACCGCTGCGTGGTACGATTCAATTCGTTCAGTGAGTTCAACAAGGCCGAAGGCGGCGACATCTGGTTCGCGTTGAACGAGGCCCGGCCCCTCCTTTGCTTTGCCGGCATTTGGACCAACTGGACGTCCGTCCGGAAGGTCAAGGAGGGCGAAACCACCAACGACCTCTACGCATTCCTGACGACGGAGCCTAATGCCGAAGTCGGTGCCGTCCATCCGAAGGCTATGCCCGTGATCCTGACGACCGCTGATGAGGTGGAGA
The DNA here is from genome assembly GCF_028128835.1 of Bradyrhizobium sp. CCBAU 65884. Taxonomy (NCBI): domain Bacteria; kingdom Pseudomonadati; phylum Pseudomonadota; class Alphaproteobacteria; order Hyphomicrobiales; family Nitrobacteraceae; genus Bradyrhizobium; species Bradyrhizobium sp. CCBAU 65884. Next base: position 207,672 of record NZ_LBJU01000125.1, read on the forward strand.
TCTGGATGAACGCGCCTGCGGATGAAGCGCTAAAGCTACAACGGCCGCTTCCTGACGGCGCACTGCGCATTGTTGCCCGCGGCGTGAAGGAGGATCCCGCACCAGCGAGGTAGCCTTTTGCACGCTGCGGTATCGCGGACAGGCCCAACCCTGCCAATGGCCCGAGCGAGCAGCCTGGAATGAGCGCGAAGTAGCTATTTAGACCGCAACCGCCCCTCTACTTTCTTGCGGCTGCTGCCGACCTTCTTGACCGCCTTCTTAACCGCGGATGCGGAGCGCCCCATCTTCTTTGCCTCGTAGCCGACTTCGTATTTCTGTCCACCCGCCACGCGAGCGCGGTCTTGCTTACGACCGCGAGCGGTCTGCTTCTTCGCCTTAGCCATGTTGCACCTCCATGCGCTGCTGAAACGCATGGAGATTCAGTTGGTTCCTGATCGGCCATCCACTACCGGGCAGGACCGGAACGAATCCGCGCACAAAGATTCGAGTCAAAGTGTGAGTTGCGTGGAGTGTTCTGTGGCGTCGCAGCGGCAGCGGAAGTCGGTGGCAATCGGCGTGAAGGCGCCCTTCCCGGGCTTTATCGAACCGGCCCTGGCGTCCTCCGTCGAGAGAGTGCCATCCGGGGAGCGGTGGATTCACGAGATCAAATTCGACGGCTATCGTGTTCAGGTGCACCTCGCGAATGAGGCCGTGACGATTTACACGCGCCGCGGCCACGACTGGACCAGGCGCTTCAAGAAAGTCGCCGATGACGCTTGGCACATCAAGGCGGGCTCGGCGATCATTGATGGCGAAGTTGTCGTCCCCGCTGCTGACGGGACGACTGATTTCTCGGTGCTTCAGAACGAGCTCAAAGGCACCTCATCTAAGATCGTGTTGGTCGCCTTTGACCTGCTCTATCTGAATGGACGAGACCTACGGAGACTGCCGCTCCATCGGCGCAAGCTTGAGCTGAAGCGGATTATTTCCGGCACCGACGTGCAGTTCAGCGAGAGCTTCGAGATGGAAGGGCGCGAGATGTTCGCGCATGCCTGCAAGGTTGGGCTTGAGGGTGTCGTCTCCAAGGTTCGCGACAGCGTTTACAACAGCGGTCGGGGCCACAACTGGGTCAAGACGACCTGCGCGCAGCGAGAGACGCTAACCATCGCCGGCTTCGCACTGGACGAAGGCAAATGGGACGGCGTGTATCTCGGACGCCGCAAGGGCGACGATCTGATCTATGCTGGCAAGGTCGACCACGGCTTCGACAAGACATCAGCCGACGAACTGCGCAAGCGACTGCAGCCGCTGGTCCGTAAAACCCAACCCTACACAAAGCGCATTGCTCACAAAGGCATTTGGGTCGAACCGAAGCTGCTCGCTGAGATCGAGTACCGCGCCAAATCAGCCGAAGGCAAGGTGCGGCATCCCTTCTTCAAGGGCCTCCGGGAGGACTTATGACCCGCGTCGGCCCCAAGCTTCGCTCGGAGAAGCGGGTGTTGCTCGCCATGCGGGGTGCGCAGAACATCCTGGCACGCCACGTCGAGCCGGGCGGCCTCGACGAAAGAGCTACGATCGACGCCTTGCTTACTGTGCTGGATGACGAGGAGGTCGTCGAGGCCGTGCATGAACTGGGGCGCACTCTGCGTTAGTTGCCTTCCTATCGCGAGAATCCGTTAAGTCGTACGGGGACATCAAAGGCGCCATGGTCACTCGACGCGGCGATCTTTGACGATGGCGCGGCAACCCTAGCTGACCGCGCAACCGGCGTTATTTGGGACGAAGTGCCGATGTATGGATGGATGAGGCGCGCGCAATGAGCGAACAGGCCCGCCAGTTTCACGCCGCCGGGCCTCTGTGCTGGCCTGGACGTGCCGCGCCGATCGTGCGGACTGTCGCGGCGCAGCCGCGGGCGCGGGTGCGGAACCTTCTCGCCCTGGAGGCATCCACCGGTCGCGCCTGAGGCTTTGGGCCGGCTCCAAAAGCTTATCCGGCTATCATCGCAAAAAGCACGCCACTCTGGTCATCGTCCTTGTCGTTCCCTGAGTTCTGAACATACTTCCGCCTCCACGACTGCGTTAAACACGCCATTAGAGTTCTGGGTCAGCTGGTAACAAGACGACGTGACGTGCTGCTCCATGCTCACCTATAGCAAAGCTTCGCAGGCTCAAAAGCCATCTCAGTCCCGTTGAATGTTAGCTCGCCCTAGCGCAGATGCGGATCGCTCTCAGGCGGGTGCCATTGCATTTGATATGGAGCGTCAAATGGATTCCACGCTGGGCGACAAGCTCGCGGAAGAGCAGATCACAAAAAGCTTGGAGGAGCAGTTTTCTACACTGGTCAACCCAGCGCGCGAAGAGGAAGTCGGTCCTTTGGCCCCGCCGACCAAGAGGAAGATGTCTCGCGCCACGCCAGCAACGATTCATCGCTCGGCGGGTTGGCGCTACTTGGTTTTCGGTTCTCTATTGGCGGCATCCATCGGTGCGGCTGCCTGGCGGTGGTCACCCTCCGTTGATAAGGCGATGGTGCCCCCCTCAGACCCGGCACCTTTGACACAGGCCGCGCCGCACGCCGCCGCGCCGACTGCAGTTGCCCTGTCTTCCGAACTTGCGCGGCAGCTCCAACCGATGGCGCGCGATTTCGCTGCCTTGAGGCAAACGGTCGAACAGCTCGAGGTGAGACAAGAGCAATTGGTACGCGACAATGAAAATCTCGTGAGCCAAATCAAGGCGAGCCGGGAAGAAATGGCGCGTAACAACGCTACCATCGACCAGATCAAGGCGACCCAGATTCAGACGTCGCGCGACAGCCAAACGCTCACCGAGCGGCTCAACGCAAGCCAGGAACAACTCGCCCAGGTCATCGCCAACGCCTCAGAGCCAAATGTGATGCCTGAAGAGCCAAAGGTGAGCCCCGAAGAGCCAAAGACGATGTCCAAAATACCACTGCCGCGTCCGCGGCAGTCGGCCAATGTCGCCCAAACGCAAAAGCCGGCGCCAACCCCCGCGCTGCCGCAAGTCAAAAAGCCGCAAACATCATTGGCATGGCCCTGGTCGGTGCGCTAGAGCGATCGGAACGGATCAACCGCCAGTGAGTGCCCGATGACCCCTCTACATAGCTCTGCTCGTTCTGCTCGGCGGGTGTGAGCGGGGCGATGTTTGCAGGTCCTCGCGCACGCCCTTGAAGCAGGCGGCTCGAAATAGATCGGGCACGATCTCGCCGCGCACGTCGTCGCCCCCCATCGCAAGAATGTCGAAGGCGTAAAGCTGAGCTTCGTGATCATGCTTGCGGCTGTGCAGTGCGTTGAAGTCGGAGACCCCGTCCACCCCAAGGATCACAGCCTCGCCATCGATCACGAAGCGCTTCTGCGGGTTCTTAAGGCCGCTTCAGCGATCCAGGGATAGCGCTTCGTCCAATCCGTGCCGTTTCGAGAGAGGAGGCGCACGCGTTCGACCTCCCTGATGATTAGCATCCGGTAGCCGTAGTGCTTCACCTCATGAATCCAGTCCGGCCCGTTCGGGACTGGATTGGCGGAGATGGATCTTCGCTCCGGTGTCCAACAGCCCCCTGAAGCCGGTGCAGACCCCAACGGCCTCAGCTCCCGCCGAGCCGAGGCCGTTCATTAGTTTACGCTGGCAATTGTCCCGCGCGTCTCGAAGTAGAACGCTGCCGGGCTCGAAATGAATGTCCCGGCAGCATTTATTCTCGAACTGAGCGCTGAAATCCCAGTTGCACTTAGTCTAGCAATGACCGTGCCACAGGTTTGTGACAGGAAATAGCAAACGGCCTCGAGCAGTTCCGGGGCTGGCTCGGATGCTGAGGCCGTTCGGCGCAGCCTCGAAAATAGGCGCGCGGTGCTTATTTTTCCCGACCGTGGCCGGATTCGCAAGGAATACTTGGACCAACTGTACATTATTGCCGCCGGTTCATGCCCGGCGAGCCTTTGTCGGTTTCAGAGGGGCGGCTTGTCCGCAGGCGAAGAAATAAGCGAACGTAGCGCTTGTTCAGCTTGCTCCTTGGTCAAGCTGGCCGCCCAAGCTCTCCCGATCAATGCTGGGCCCTTGCGTTCGCGATCGTAGACCATCCAGCCCTTGCCTCCGATTCGGACGAAAAATCGGCTCGGCGACGGCGTTTCGTCAGTCAATGAAGCGTGCTCCCGAGGTGCCCAGCCCTTAGCAGGGGAGCGCATTCATCTATGTAGCTTCATTCACGTATGTGAATCGTGCCGGGAAAACATGGCACGCAGCCAAAGTTCTCGGTGGAGGCCGCGCTTTAAATTCGGTCGGGAAAAATGGCCCCAGCTCCGTGGGGCAGGGTGCCGGAGCTGGGGCCTGCCGGGGTGCCCTGGGGAAGGGGATCGGGAAGATTAGGCAATCTGCCAAGCGTTCCCAGCCCTGCCTCAGGTCACCGGTCCTTGTCGGGTTTGCCGTTGGGGGTGCCGTCACCCCCGCCATTGCCGTAGCCATTGTTGCCACGAGGGCCATGCTTCAAGCCGCCGCCGGAATGCGCGATGGCTGTGCTGGTCAGGGACGTCGATAGCAATGCTGTGATGGTAGGCGGAGTTACTACGGCGAACTTGCCGCAGGTCTTCAGAAATTCCCGCCGATCGTCATCTTCTTGTTTTGTCATTTCCACCTCCAGAGTTCCGCAGCCAATATAATATTTAATCGGAAATTAAATATATTAAATAGTTAATAGGTTCAATCACGATAAGTGACAGAGGATTTCGGCGCGGCGCTCCGCCGAAGGGGCGGGTGACGAAAAAGCCTCAGCCGCTGTCTGGACGGCTGGGGCGTCAACCAAGAGAGCTCGCCTGTTCTTCGGCAGATGTGCAGGTAAAGCGCTGTGAGGGGCTCGCCCGTTCCTAACCGGAGGTACTGCAATTCGCGACTGGAACAATTGTGCACTTTGGCGCTTTAGAGCCCGACTCTGGAGGAGTCGGGGCTGTGACGGACGAGAAAGAAGCCGAACTACCCAAGCAACAGACGCAGGACCATGGCCCACGATGCCCAACCTGCGCAGCCTTCCCCCAGTTGACGCAATCCCTCTTGGACCCGATCAGGGGTCGTACCGTGCGGCTCTTTCGTTGCGAGTGCGGTGAGCGCGTTTGGGACGACTGAATCAATAGCAAGCAATCGTAGAAAGGTTTATTGCCACTCTATCACCGGCCGAGGCATTGCCCGTAGGCGTCGGTGGCTGAGAGACCGATGGCGCTCCCGCCTGCAAGGCACTAGGAGCCCCGACATGGCTTCAGATCAGTTGCATTCTCAGCAAGTCTCTATGCAGATAAGGCGCGCCCGCGACATGGCGCAGCGCTCCGAGGAGCTGCTTAGCCAGCCTAAGCCGGACACATTCGCTGGCCGCAAGACGCGAGAGCCGTTCCCGGCCGAAGACCCGATGCTGCGCGAGGACATCCAGAACCTGATCCACAGCGAACTACAGCCACCGAAAGAGTAACGCCGCCTCAATCCCCAATTAGGAACCAGTAGCAAGCGCTTTGATTAGTGCTGTGCTCCGGCTCCATGCCCCCCGTGCGCGCCGGAGTAAGTCCAACGGCCCCAGTCGCCGCCAAATGGCTGGGGCCGTTTTTTTTGCGGCTATCGTGTTCGATGGCCCGTGATTGCAAGCCGCGGATCTCCGCGCTCGAAGTCGGGCCTGACATCGGCGCCGCGGGCGCCGCAACCCTGACACACGAAACGCGGCTCGATGTCCGAAAGCCGCACTTCGTCCGGCCACGGGGCCCCCTCCAGGGCGACGTGGTGGCCGCAGTGGCAATAGACCAGGATGCCGGTCAGGCCCATCCCGCGCATCTGGCCGAAAGTGATTTTCATCGGCCGGCCATCGGGGTGGGTGGGCGTGTGGCGCCGGGCGGGGTGGGGCATGACCATGCAGATCAACGGTGGAGTACGCTCCCATTGATTCCGCGGTGGGCGGTCAGAGGCAAGCCGCTAGGGCTTGGGCCGCGCTAAGGGCGGCACGCCGCAATTCGGTCAAGGGGGCGGCGGCGCCGGACGGTGCTGTCCTAATTAGGATGCCCGCAAAGGGGAATTAGGACACCACATCATCAAAGCGACTATGCTGATTTGCCCATGCCGCCGTTTGACGACACATCCCCGATGCGTTCGCCAGCCAGGATGCGCTTTTCGAGGGCCCGCCTTTTTGGCGCCGAGAGCGTTGAACCCGACAGGATCACCAGAGCCCGCCAGGATAGCCGTGAGGTGATTTCCTCTTGCTTTTCACAGCACCGGGCGACGCGCATCAGCTCTGAGATGCTCGAAGCCTCTAGGTCGCACTTCTGCAGTGCCAGCTCGCCGAATTTTCGGTCATTCGCGGTCTTGTCTCAGCGCTACCAACTGACGGCCAAGTGGAGGACGCATGCTGTGGGACCTACTGCGAGCTTTCCCGCACGGCATCAGCAGACCCGAGTACGATCTGATTTGCCTCTGATACGGAGGGCACCCTCGATTCTTGCAGGGTAGGTTGTCATCTCGCGGAGCCGCGCGCCACCAGCATCAATAGTCCGCCGACTTGCGGGAGTAGCGCCAAGAGCACGAGCCGAAGCATCGCGAAGTCCTCCGAGGCGGGCCGGAGCGAACCGAAGGTTGCCCAGGCGACGAGTTTTACTGCGGCATCCGTTTGTGGATCTGCTGCCCGACCAATGGCTGCGACCGCGGTCTCCAGGGCTTGCCGTCGCTCCAAGACGGTCGCTTCGCGCTCGCGGCAAAACTTCCCCACCCCACCTTTGCATTCGCGGTCTCGGGCGGCCATCGCATCAGAAAGCGCGGCCTGCGCGCCAGTAACGACCGGCGTGACGCGTGACGCGCGCGCAAGCGTCACGTCACTGATGTTCGTCGACGCGAAGCCGAGGCCCGCCGTTACGACAAAGACGAACGTCAGGAGCCAAAGAGCCCAGCCGAGCAGTGCGCTCCCGCGGCGCCCGATCTGCCATAGGTTGGCGGCACAAGACGGCATCCCGAGCGCTATGAGATCGGCGGCCATGCCAAGGGCCAGGAAGAGCCAACCCGCGGCATCGCTCGAGCCAAGAGACCGAGCAAACCATCCGTTGACCGCCACTCCCACGCCAGCCAGAGCCACGGCTGCTACCATGAGGATTGCGGATGCAAGGTTAAGCCGTGACGGCGTGACGCTCAGCGGGATGAGCCGCGTCACGGGCAAGAGGTTGACGGGCGCGGGCGTCGGCGTGACGAGTGACGCGGCGCGGTGAGTATCAGTCTGCGTGACGGTTTCTGCGCAGGCGGGGGGTGGGGCGGCGGGGGTTGGCGCCATGGACGGTTCTACGCGACTTGGCTCCGTACTGAGAGTGTAATGATCGCCGAACGTGGGCGCGGCCATCGGCGGCCGGATAGCTTCGGTGGCGGCCTTTGCTTTCTTTCGATCCCGGTAGGCTTTAGCCCGCTCGGCGCCGGTCATGGCCTTCTTCGGCGCTTGGCGGAGCGTAATTACGGCGGCTGAGGTGTCAGGCGGCATGGGGCGGCGGTCCGTTTTGTCGATTTTGGTGATTTGATCGAGTTTACTGTGACGCTTGAGGCTGGATTCGCGGATGGGAGTTTGGCGATGCGGGCTACCGTCCTGCGTCGGGCGCAGCAAACGTGACTTTTCCCGTCCGCTCTCAATCGTTGAATGTAAAAAGGACACCCCGGGCTTTTTGCCCGGGATGCGTGGCGTTCCAAGCGTCAGCAGCTGATCGGTGCTGTTGCGGGGTGTACAAGTGAAAGCCTTTGGACCTGATGCAAGCCGCGAACAACGCAAACCCGTCTTCCCGGTCCAGGTGTCGCATCACAATCAGAGGCTTGATCTCGTAATCGCATTGCGCGGTCGCCAGCTCCGCTTGCGTTTGGAGGTGGTCGTCTGTGACCCTCGCACTTTGCTCGATCGGGTGGAACACCCATTCGCCAGCCGTCGCGGGGGCGCTGGCGCACGAAACTGCGATAACAGCGGCAATGCCAATTCCAACGTTTCTCATCGAACACCCCCAACGTTCACCATGAGTTTGCCGACCTCCGCAGCCGAGTCGCAACCGGAGGAGTGCTCCGCGGGCCGCACTCACTCGCGCTCCGGCTGGCGCAGCTGCTGCGCGAGGGCACGCACGGCACCGATGAATTGCTCGTGGCCGACCTTGAGAGTCATCCACCGGATTGCAGCTCGCTCCCGCTCGGCGCCGGGCAGCTTCCGAAACCGCGACTTGCCCATGTGGTTCTTGAGCGCGAAACGGGAAATACCGAGGTGATCGCAGATGCTTTCGACCGTGAGCACCGGTTCGACCGCGGGCGCCTGAGGAGGCGGTGGCGGCGTGCGCGCTAGGATAGGCCGGCCTTCATTCTCCGCCGGCCAGAAGCGGACGTCTCCGGCGGCCGTCCGAACATGCAAGGGTGCCGTAGGGAACGGCGCCGCGGCGGGATCTCGGCGATCGGTGCCGAAGATGTCGGACACGATAGACGGCGCCCGCGGGAGCCGTAGGACAAGCGGGGGGCAGGCTTCGTCCGACTTCCCTGCGGTTGGCCGGTCGATCCGTTGGAAGCTGAAAAGCGCCCGCCGAAGGCGATCCTCCCAGGCCTCCCGCGGCTGGGGGTGTAGAACCGGGTCGATGGCGACCAAATGACTCCGGTCCGCTCCAATTGGCTTGTACCGGTACACCGGCCATGCCTGAGCATCCTCAAAAGCGGACAACCCCCTTATAAGAGAGTCCTTATAAGGACGTTGTCCGCTTTTGCCGCGGAGCCGCCCATCCAACCACCGGCGCATCTCAGAAGCGGGTCGATCTCGGCCAAACCCCTTTCGCGCCGCGTCCGCGGTCGGGAAAAGGTCCGGCATGACGAGTTGCTTGTCTTCCCAGCTCAGCGGCCACATGCCTCGAGCCAAGAGGACAGCGGTGGGAGACACATCAAGCCACTCCTCGAACGTGCCGGTGCTGTCCACCGTGATATCGATCGCGACCCCGGTCACAATTTCGATGCGTAGTGGCCGGTCCTTTCCGCGCCTAACCGGTCGCGCGCGGTGCACTGCTTGCGTTAGCTCCGCATCTCGGATCTGCTCCAAAAGTGCGTCAGCTTTGGCGTCCGGATGATACGGCCGCTCCACGGTTGCCAGGGAGTTGCCAGGACTCCGCAACTCGATGGTTCGGGTAGGGTAGAAGTCCGTCCCTATCGAAGCGGTAGGATGCTGCCCGAACTCCACCTTAACCGCGCGTTCGATTTCGGCAGGCGCGGGTTGCATACGCGATGCGGCGACCAACCGCAGACAGTCCTCGAGGCTATTCAGGCCCCTGATGTTCCCCAGGTGATTCAGGATCAGATTTGGAGGTCGCGACTTCCACGACCGCCAAGTCGCCTCCATGTAGTCTTCAAGGCTTTTTGGGACAATCAGGCCAGTTATACCGTCCGACCTTCGGTCTTCGGCCGCCTTCACCTCAATCGTTCGCATGAAATCTTGCGCTGTATTCTCCTGCGCCGAGCGCTTATGGGGGCTTTGATCACCACCGGCGCCAGGCACCACTTTTCCGTAGCTGACTGCCTGGTCGGTTACCTGGTGCACGTAAACGCTCTCGCCCCGCTCAACCCGGATGTCCGCGATCAATTCGAACCGCGGGAGCCAATTCGAGACGACAATTCCGTTAAGCGTTGCATCCAAATGGAGAACCGGACGCTTGAGCCAATCCGGATGCGGGCGCGCCGGTGTCGTAATGCGGATCGCCGGCTCATCACCGGCAAGAAGCCTCATGCGCGCCGACGTGGCCCCTTCGCTCCGCAGCAATTCGCCAAGGTTTTGCCAGAAGGCCTGTCGGACGCGTACCAATCCGTTTGAAGCGGTGACTGGCTCAATAATCGCCTGGATCGTGTCGTCGTCCGCGCGAGGGTCGAAAGCCTTGGCTACGGGGGTGTAACCGTAGGCTTCCCCAGCTCTCACGGCCGCGCAAGTGGCGTCACCAAACCCTTCGGCCTCGAACGAGGCCCGCGGCAGGTAGCTGCCGGGCGCTACCCGCTCCACGGCGGCCACGGCCCGCTGTAACCAGCCCTCAAGGCGCGCATGTTTCGCACGAGACGTGGAGAAGTCGGAGAGCGGCAAGTCATCTTCGCGAGCGCTACCCAAGGTCAGAGCCTCGTCGACGATCAAGGCAACGGCTTCTTTCATCGAACCTTGAGGTTTCGTCGCCAGGGCCGCATGCGTCGTGACCCACACGCGCGGCGTCATGTCGGCTTGCTGTCGGTAGCCACAATCGCCACGGAAGGGGCAGAAGCCCCGGCTCGGAGAACCGCAGACGTCGTTTATTGAGCCGGACGACTTGACCACCGCCTTGACCAATTCGCCGCGCCGACAGAGCTTCACGCCGGGCCGCGCTGGATCTTCTCGATCGATGCCGCGCCATGTGGCCGCCAACGTTTCTCCTGCGAGCCGGTTGATGTCGGCTTCGATCTCTTCGGCTTTGGAGTGCGTCGGCACGGCAAAAACAACGCCGCTGCCGGTTTCCTTCACATAGCGGACAATCCGCCCGATCGTGGTGTGAGTCTTTCCAGCGCCGGGCGTTATCTTGATGCCCCACTGAGCGTATTCTGGCGGTGTGGGTTCGGCATCGGATGCAAAGATACTCTCCGGGTCTAATTCACCAAAATCGACCTCGGCCGAAAGCTCCCCCGCAGCCGCGCGGTGCGCCTCAAGGGCGTCTTCGTATGCCCCGCCGTCGGCGAGCCCCTTTGGCACGGCCTCGTCGAAAAAGCGCGCGACGGCCGCTTGCAGAGACGGCTGCGCCTCCGCCAGGGGCATTCCCTTGTCCGGCCAAGGACACGACGCTCGCGAGCGGCGCTCCTCCTCGGCTTCTTCCGACACGCGCTGTTGGCCTCGCACCGAATCGATAAGTGTGTCGATGCGATCGAGCTCCATTCGGAGATAGGCCGGCGGATGAGTTGCAGCGTCCCACTCCGCGGCGGCAACCCTATCAGAAAGCAGCCGCTTCAGCTTCTCGGCGCTCGCGTTGGACCCGTGCCGGCGCCAATACACCGCCACGCAGTGTTTCAGAGCGCCATGGCAGCCGGCGCCGCCTTCGTGGTCGCCGATTGCCGCCAAACACTCCGAAAACGTCGCACCGACGGCCCCGCCCGGCGCGCCCAAGGCAACGTTCCGTTCAACCGGGCGCGCGTCGTCGAAGCGCGGGACGGCTACAGTGTCCGAAGTGCCCTCGATCAGACCGGATCGCGCACATCGACCGGCCAATGGATCTTGAGCGCCTTCCTCAACTATCGGCGCCGCTACATAGATCGGCTGAACGGTGGTAAATACCGCCGGATCGACGGGAAATTCACGAAACCATGCTTTTGCGGCCTTCCCGGGCTCTGGCACTTTTTGACCGAGCCAGCGCTTCAATTCTGTTTCACCGAGCCGGCGATCGAGCCAAAAACCTAGCCGAATGTGAAGGCCAGGCTTGATGCCCGCGCTGCCAGTGAATTGGTACCAACAACCAACATCGTGAAAACAGCGCGGCAGCTTAGCGCGCACCAATTTCACGGTATCCGCAGGGCTTGCCAACGGATCGAAATCGTCAGGCAATGCAACGCCATCGATATCGAACAGGATCCACCGGCGGGGCTCCTCGACCAATGTTGCTGGCCCATCATCCTTTGGAAACTTGCGGCGCAGCATCCGCTCGCGGTCGATGCCGGGGCCGATTGCCCCACGGACAACGCACTTGTGCGGATCCGCCGAGACGCTTTCGAGAAGATCGGCCAAAGCGCGCAAGCCCGAAACGCTGAACTCCTCGCCCCTATAAAACTTGACGTTCTGCTGAGTGCGCGTCTCGATCGCGCCGGCGCTGCCTCTGACGATCGTCTTTGTCAGCGGCCGGCTAAGCGAGGTTAGAACCGTCACGTTGCCAGCCGTCATGCGCGGCCCGCGGCGAGATGGATGACGGTAAGCCGATGCCTTCCCTTAAGGCGTGGTTTCAGATAGCCGACCCAGACGTCGACTTCCCGCTCCCGACAACGAAACACGACTTGCTTTAGTGCCAGAACGCGGTGCGCCTCGCCCGTTGCCAGCCCGCGCTCATGATCGACAGCAATCAAGACTTCGTCGCATTCGCCAAGAGCCCACTCTACGGCCGACGATTTGAAAGCGCTTGGGGTGGATAGCCCGCAGGCTGGGCTCGAGAATTCGATTTCGACGCGGTCGGGAAGCGCCTTGGCGACGTACTGATGGAAAAGGCGCTTCGTCGCAGTGGTGACGCGCACCCCAGGTCCCAGGTAAAGAATGACGCTGCTTGCGTGCTCGTCCAAATCCGACGAACATGCGTCCGGCGGCGGCTCGTAAACTTTCAGCATTGATCGGCCGGGCCAGGGCGCCTGGTCGCGCCAAGGCGCGTGGTAGTTGCCTTCATCCGTCGACATCAGATGCGCTGGAAAACCCACGCGTCGCGTGGTAGACTGTACGCTCATTCAAAGCATTCCTTCGGCCCTCGTTCAGCGCTGGACACGCTGTGCGGGGGCCGAAGTGCTTCGACCGAACCGCGAGGGACTTGGTTGGGGAGGACTGCCGAATGAAATGTGAGACTGGAATGAGCGCGACCGAGGCCGCGGGCAGATTACGTTGCAGATCGCGGCGACCACTCAGGCCGCGACGCCCGCGAAATCAAGCAGGGCGCCGACGGTGTAGGCAACGCGACGCGGCCCAATCTTGGTAGGCTTGGGGCCGCTTCCCAGCGAGTCATATCGCTCAAGCGTTCGATAACTTATCCGGAGAACTTCGGCGGCCTCTACTCTGGTCAAAAGCGCGTCGCGTCCTAGCCGACGCGCGGCCTCGAGTGTCAGCTTTCCAGTGACGGGATCAGAAGCGGGGGTCATTTGTCGCATCCATGGGGCCAGTTTCTCCTAAAGAGGTGATATGGCGGGAATATCCCCTGCGATGTTGAAAACGTCACCTCGCTAAAATCGACAATATCGACAAAACACGATCGACAAGGGGACTTTTGAACTCGGAATTCAGCGCCCGAGCGTGGAATTCAACGTCACGCACTCGCGGCGAGATCTGTGACCATCGCGTCGTCAACAACTCGCGCGACGTATTTGGCCCAGCGGTCTGCCGCATCGACGCGCTCTTTCCATCGCGGTTCGCGATCGTATGTTTCTAAGAGCTCTTCGCGCGTGTGGTTGAGCATCATTTCAGCGACCTCCTCCTCTACGCCGGCGGCGGAAAGTCCCGATCGGAAAGTGCGCCGGCAATCGTGCAGATGAAACGGCACCCCGCACTTTTTGACTAGGTCGGGCTGCCTTTTTGACCAGCCCGTCATGCGCTTGCCGCCGGCGCCCGCAAAAACGTAGTCGCTCTTCGCCCACTTCTTTTGACGCTGCAGAATCGCCATGGCGAACGGCGGTAGCGGGACGCGATGCTCTCGACCGTTTTTAGTTTGGGGGCCTGGAATGGTCCACACGCCTTTGACGAAGTCGACGTCGGATCTCCTCATCAAGGCGGTTTCTTTCCGCCTCTGGCCCAACAGCAACAGGATCCGCACATAGTCACCGTACGGCGCCGAAACCGCGCTACAGCCTCGCCAGATATGTTTGAGCTCGGCCTCGGGAATCGCCCGACCGGTCCGCGACGTGAACTGAGCTCGCGTCTTGCGATCGCGGCGCCACCCGGCCAGCGGGTTTGCGTGCAGCAGGCCCCGATTGACGCACCAGTTCAGGAACGTCGCGGCTTTGGAACGAAGATCTTGCGCGGCCCCGGGCTTCTTTCGCTCCTCGAGCTTGGCAACCTGGTTCGCAACGGATTGTCTATCTATCGTCTGGACGTCAACCTTCCCCAGCGGTCCTAGGAGCTCGCGCCGGAGAAGCGAGATTATGTGCACGGTGTTGACGACATGCCGGCCTTTAAGATGCTCTTCGTATGCATCGATGGCCCGGTCCAGGCGCGCCGCATCGCGGCGCAAGGCCTCTTTACGTTGACTTTGGGGGTCGAGGCCGCCCGCAATCTGGCCGGCAAACTTGCGCGCCGCCGTTCTGGCATCGGCCAATCGCACGGAGCCGACCTCACCCAGCGTCATGCGCCGTTGAGGCGCCTTTCGTCCACCGCCGCCGGCTCGGTACAGCAAAATGAAAATCTTTCGACCAGATGGCCAACAGCGCACGCCGAAACCGCGAACCTCAGAGTCCCAAAGAACGACTTCCCGGCCCTCTTCTGGCTTGAGCGCCTTGATGCGCTCTTCCGTGAGATTCACGCGGTTCTGCATTTTCTTTGCCCCTATCCGCCGGAAGCACCCCGGAATCACGCAATTGCGGGCTCAAGCGGGCTACGTCGGGCTAGTGTCTCACGGAAGTCACTGATTGCCCAGCGCTTTCGGAGATGCGCGGGCTTGCGCGGAATCACTAGTAGATCAAGCACACTTTTGGTAATGGAGAGGTCGACAGTTCAATCCTGTCTGGCAGCACCATTTTTCCCCATTGAAGCGAGCCCTCCACTTGGTAGCCCCACTTGGCAGCCCCATTTGGCAGCGAGCCCGCAACACCCACGGATGCGATCGTGATCACACGTTCCCTGCCCTATGAAGGACTGCTCCACGAAATCGTCGAGCATAATGGCGTGCTTTATCTCGGCGGCATCGTCCCTGAAAATGCGGGGCTCGATATGGCGGGCCAGGCCGACGATGTGCTGCGCCAGTTGAAGACTCTGCTCGATGGGGCCGGCTCCGATCTCTCCTGCGTTCTGCAGGTGACGATCTTTATGGCTGATCTCGCCGACAAGGCGGCGTTCAATCAGGTGTGGAAGCGCTATTTCATTGCCGACAATCTGCCAGCGCGTGCGGCCATTGGCGTTGCGGATCTCGGCCCGGGCGTCAGGCTGGAGCTGACGGCGATCGCCGCCCGCCGCTGATCTACACGGGCGAGGCGAGAGCGCTCGGTCATTCCAGTGTTCGCACATCAAGCAACGTTCTCGCGGCGCGAAGCGTCCGAGTTTTGCTGTATTCCTTGACCCTCTTCCTTGAAGAGGGCGCAGGGAAGACCGGGTGCCGGCTGGCACCCATGACCCGCTGCGCGAAGAATTTGCACACGCAAATGCGCAGGCGGAAAACAGGTGGGCCGGAAAACACCCGGCCTTCCCTGCGCGATGGGTTGACGGCCTATGCCTGCTCTCCCCGGAGCCGAGTTCCCTCTGGCCTCCGTCACCTCGCGAAAACCGACGCACCGCGTCCGGTTGGCCGATGCATCTTCGCGAAAGCTTGGCTGTAGCAACGACAGCCAGGACCACATGGTTTAGCCGTACGCAGCAGCGCCGTTCGTCACACGGAGAAGGACCTCACGAGGTTCACCCGCCCTGGTCCCGCCTTCCCGTGCCCGACGCAGCCGCGTCCACCGCACCCCAGCCCACGTTCGTTGCGACGTACGATCGCCCCTCTCCATCGGGCCGGGATGGCGGGAATATGCCGCGAATCCGAATTTCGGTAAAGTGGAATATTTTTGCGAGGAGGGGTTGACGGGGTCTGGGGTGTTTTGCCCGACGGGTCGCGATTGGGCGCGCAGGTAAGGTTAATCCTTCCTTTCGATTGTCGGTAAAGTTTTATCTATTATCGTGTTTGCCGTGGATGACGAACCAGAGGCTTGGATAGTGTTTGCGTGTTGCCTGATCGTGACTGGGATTGCGTTGCTTCTCTCCGGCATCGTTGCCTTCGGCTTTCATAGAAACTCGCTGCACGCGATGGCGTTGCTGTAGCCGGCGCCGTGGCTCAATGAGCGAAGGCGGAAGCGAAACCCATCAAGTCCTTTCGAGGCGGTGACGAAACATGATGGGTTTCGCAAGGGCTCTACTCATCCTACGCACGATCAATTGTCGTTACCCGCAGCACGCCTCGCAAACCGATCATCTGCCCGACGCAGCCGTCGACACAGTTCGCGGTTGATGTTCTGCAGCACGATCACATAGGCGTGGATGTCGGCCTTGTAGCAGGCGTAGAGATTTTGGGCGGTCAGCTCGTACAGCACCGTCGGTGCCTCCGCGACAACCGTTGCCGAGCGGTTTTGCATTTCGATCAGCGTCATCTCACCGAAGAAGTCGCCGCGCTCCAGCACGGAAATCGGGATGACGCTCCCCGCATTCGTCCGTTTGCTCACCGCGAGCCGGCCGGATTTGACGATGAACAGCGAGCGGCCCGGCTCGCCCTCCGCCACGACGGTTGCGCCCGCGTCGAAGCGGCGCTCGACCAGCATCGACATCAGCAGGTCGAGACCTGGCTCCGGAAGGCCGCCGAAGAACGGCGTCGCGAGCAGGAACGCTTCCAGATCGGGGGCCGTGACAACCATTGCGCTAGGATACGCCCCACCGCTATCTGCGGCAAGCAGAGCGGCGTGTTCCGTCATTGCGAGTCTAGCGAAGCAATCCAGAATCGGTCCGCAGCGACAGTCTGGATTGCTTGGTCGCATCGGCGCAAAATTGCTTCGCAATTTTATCGCGAGCTCCTCGCAATGCCTCGCAAATCGCCGCTCACTGCCGCGCAGCGCTCTCCCCGCGCAGTTCCCTTCGCTTTCGCCACACCTGCAGGTCGATCATGGCTTTGATCGTCGCCGCGAGGATGGCCGCGCACAGCACGGCCTTTGAGATCGTCTCCATCGTTCCCTCGATCAGGAGGCAATGGACCACGCTGCCCGCGACGATGACGATCGCGAGGGGAATATGAATGATGCGCCAGGTGCGCGGTCGCAGCTCCAACCGCCGGCGCAGGGACGCCAGCAGCGCAACGATGAAGATGGCCCACATCGCGGTCACGCCGAAGGGCGAGAATGGCGTCGGCGATGAGAAGGTCAGCGCGTCGATCATGTCGGGCGGACTGGTGATCCAGAGGCCGGCGACGTGGATCAGCACCGCGAAGGCCAGTGCGCCGCCGATCCAGTGATGGGCACGCCGTCCGCGATAGGCCGACAGTGGAGGCAGATATCCGCCGATCAGCAGAGGCTGAACCAGCACGAGACCGAGCGCGATGATCCCGGCGAAGCCGGCGAGGATGTAGACCGGACCGCGCCATGCGAGCTGCTCGCTTGTCGCAGCGGCAGCGATCGGCACGCCGATGGCCAGCGCGAGGGCAACCCAGATCAGGATCGCCCGGGCCGATCTCCACCCCGTCATTCGCTGGCCCGATCAGGCCGGCTGCAGGACGAAGTGCGCCTCGAGGCTGGTTTCCTTGGCGCTGCGCATCACCGGCCGCAGAAAGACGGTTTTGAATTCGCCGCTGTCATAGGCGAGGTGACCATGCGGCTGGCCGAAGATCGGAATGATCTGCGGCATCTCGAGCCGGAACTTGCCGTCCTTGTCGGTGAGCGTGGCGCCGTGGCTCTGCGGCTCGTGCTCCTGGCCTTCGGTCGTGTGCGCCCAGATCTGGATACGCTGCCCCGCGAGCGGAGCGCCGTCGCCGGCGCGGCGCACGGTGCCGCTCATCCAGAAACCACCCTTGCCGATCCGATCCACGATCGCCGCACCCTTGCGGTAGTTGTTGGCGCCGCCCGACATCGTTTCGGTCGGCGCGAGGCCTGCCGCACGGGCCGGCAGCAGGAGGCCGGATGCGCCGGCCGCCAAAACGGAGCCACCGGCGACGAGGAGATTGCGGCGATTGAATACGACCGTGGTCATGTCAGTTCCTCCGGGCGGTCGGCGCGATCGCGCGCCGTGCGATGATTTCTCGTGCCCCGGACGCGGTGCAGCACGCAGTGATGAGCTGCAGAGCCGGGCCTAGCCAGATCGGTTCCGGCTCTGCGGAGCAGCGTTTCACGCTGCACCGCGTCCGGGACACGCGACTACCGGGCAATGGCTGCGCAAAACATACAACACCAGGCCTGAAACGCCCAGTTGCGGCGAAGGGCGCAACGGGTCGCAATAACAGTGTTGTGAACGAGCGCGCGGCCGCTCGAACAGCTTCGCAGAATGCGTCAAGCGGAGCGAAACCCATCTGGCTCGTTCGACGGCGAAGGATGTTGGGTTTCGCGAGTGCTCTACCCTTCCTGCCCACGGACACTACATGTGGTGGCACAGCTTCTTCCCACCGGTACCCTCCCCATGATCCCCTTCTCCGTGCTCGACCTCGCGCCGATTTGCCAGGGCGGCGACGCCGCGCAGGCGTTCCGCAACTCGCTGGATCTCGCCCGGCACGCGGAAGGCTGGGGCTTCAAGCGGTTCTGGCTCGCCGAGCATCACAACATGACGGGCATCGCCAGCGCGGCGACGTCGGTGGTGATCGGGCATATCGCGGGCGGAACGAAGACGATCCGCGTCGGCTCCGGCGGCGTCATGCTGCCGAACCATTCGCCGCTGGTCATCGCCGAGCAGTTCGGCACGCTGGAATCGCTCTATCCCGGGCGGATCGACCTCGGGCTCGGGCGCGCGCCGGGCACCGACCAGTTCACCGCGCGGGCGATGCGGCGCGACCTTGCCGCCGCGTCCGAGAATTTTCCGCATGACGTGCTGGAGTTGCAGGCGCTGCTTGGCGATGTGCAGCCGAACCAGGCGATCCGTGCCGTGCCCGGCATGGGGACCAAGGTGCCGCTGTGGATTTTGGGATCGAGCACCTTTGGCGCGCAGCTTGCCGCGATGCTCGGGCTGCCGTTCGCGTTCGCCTCGCATTTCGCGCCACAGATGATGATGCCGGCGCTGCGCGAATATCGCGCACGCTTCGAGCCATCGGCGCAGCTCGACAAGCCCTATGCGATGGTCGGCGTCAACGTGTTCGCCGCCGAGAGCGACGCGGAGGCGCAGCGGATGTTCTCCTCGCTGCAGCAGCAGTTCATCAATTTGCGCCGCGGCACGCCCGGCCCGCTGCCGCCGCCTGTGGACGACATGGATGCGCTGTGGTCGCCGGCGGAAAAGGCCATGGTCGGCCAATCGCTGTCCTGCTCCGCGGTCGGCTCGCCTGATGTGGTGGAAGCGAAGCTGAAGGCGCTGATCACTGATACCGGCGCGGACGAGCTGATCACCACCGGGCAGATCTACGACCACACCGCGCGGCTGCGCTCGTTCGAGATCGCGGCGCAGGTGCGCGATCGGCTGGCGCAACAGCCGGCGGCGTGAGCGCGATCGAGCGCCGACGGAGGTGCACTCCCTCCCCCGCTTGCGGGGGAGGGCTGGGGAGAGGGTTGTATCCGCAAGGGGACAACCCCGAGAGGACAGAGCCCTCACCCCGACCCTCTCCCGCAAGCGGGAGAGGGAGCGCACTGCGTTCGCAGTGAGCCTCGAACCCTCTAGTCCGGAAAGCCGAACAGCTTTGCCGGATTGTGGACGAGAATCTTCTCCAGCTCCGTCTGGTCGGGCGCGTAGCGGTACATCAGCTCGAGCAGATCGGCGTCGTTGGGCGGCTGCTTCACGGAGACCGGGTGCGGCCAGTCGCTGGCCCAGACGCAGCGGTCGACGGCGGCCTCGATATAGGCGCGCGCGATCGGGATCACGTCGTCGTAAGGAGCGCCGGCTTTCGAGGTCTTCTCGCCGAGCGACAGCATGACCCAGAAGTTGCCCTTCTCGAGCAGCTCCAGCATCTTGCGCAGGTTCGGATCGTTCTTGCCGGCCTCGGGATCAGGGCGCGCCATGTGATCGATCAGCACGGGGACGTCGAGATTCTCGTATTTGGCGACGCTCGACATGATGCCGTCCTTCTCCGGCTGGATCTTGACGTACCAGCCGAGCTCGCGGATGCGCGCAATCGCGCGGGCGAAATCGGCATCCGACAGCACGGCGCCGAGCTCCTGGCGGAAGCTGAAGCGCGCGCCGCGCACGCCGGCGTCATGCAGCCTGGCGAGATAGGCGTCGTTCGCCTCCGCGAACACCAGCGCGTTGGCGCAGCCGCGATAGTTCGGACCCATCGCTTTGAGCCCGTCGAGCACGACGGCGTGGTCGGCGCCGTAGGTCGTGGTCTGCACGATGATGCCGCGCTCGATGCCGAGCGTCTTGTGCACGCGCAGCGCAGCCTCCCAGGTCGCAGTCGGCATCCGATAGGCCGCACCGGGGCGCTCCGGATATTTGTCGATGGGCCCCAGCACATGAAACTGGCTGTCGACGGTCTTTGGCGGCGGGGCCTTGACCGGGCGGCGCGGATTGGGATCGAACGGCAGATAGGTCGGCATGCGATGCTCCTTCAGTCGATCACGGCGGTGAAGTCGCACTGCACCAGCGCGCCGCCGTCCATATTGTCCATCGGCAGCGCGTGACGTGCCGGGCGGGAATGCTCGTCCGGAAACATCTTGAGCCATTCGACATTGATGGGCCCGCGGTTGCCGCGGTCCTTCAGCCACACCGTCATCTTGATGATGTCGTCGGTGCTGCCGCCGGCGGCTTCCACGATCGCCTTCATATGCGCGAACATGTTGGCGCATTGGGCATCCAGGCTCTCGGGCATCGCGTTGGTCGCGGGATCGCGGCCGAGGATGACGCCGGACATCACGAGATTGCCGATGCGGCAGGCGTTCGGAATCGGATTGACGTGCTTGAAGCCGCCGATGTGGATGCTCTTGCGCCGTGTGTGACCACTCATGGTGCGCTTCCTCTTTGTTATTGCTTCAGACGAACTGGCACGACACCGAGCCGAACGGACCGTAATCGGCATGGAAGGTGTCGCCGCGGCGGATGTCGACAGGGCGCGTGAACGAGCCCGCCAGCACGACTTCGCCGGCCTTGAGATGCTCGTCATGCGGCGCGAGGCGGTTGGCGAGCCAGGCGATGCCGTTGGCGGGGTGATTGAGCACGCCGGCAGCAAGCCCGGTTTCCTCGACCTCGCCGTTGCGGAACAGAAGCGCGCCGATCCAGCGCAGATCCGCATCGAGCGGGCGGAACGGCCGGCCGCCGAGCACCAGCGCCGCATTCGCCGCGTTGTCCGAGATCGTGTCCATGACCTTTCGCGTCTTGCCGGTCTCGGGATCGACGCGGTGCATGCGCGTTTCAAGAATCTCCAGCGCCGGCGTGACGTAGTCGGTGGCGTTGAGCACGTCGAAGATGGTGCAGTCGGGACCGCGCAGCGGCGCCTTCAGCACGAAGGCGAGCTCGACCTCGATCCGCGGCGCGTGGAAGCGATCGAACGGAATCGGCGTGGCGTCGGCATAGAACATGTCGGCGAACAGCACGCCGTAATCCGGCTCGCTGATGCCGACCGCATTCTGCATCGCCTTCGAGGTCAGGCCGATCTTGTGGCCCTTGATGACCCGGCCGCGGCCGAGCTGCAGTTTTGTCCAGCTGCGCTGGACGGCGTAGGCATCCTCGATGCTGAAGTCGGGATAGTCCTTCGTGAACATCGGGATCAGCGTCTTGGTGCGCTCGGCTTCATCCAGGCGCGCGGCAAGCCGTTCGATCGTGGCGGCATCGAGCATGGTCTACTGCTCCGCCGCGACGGTGTTGCGCAGCACGCCGATGCGGCTGGACTCGACCTCGACGACGTCGCCAACCTTCAGCCAGCGCGGCGGATCGAAGCGAACGCCTGCCCCCGTCGGCGTGCCGGTCACGATCATGTCGCCGGGCTTCAGCGTCGCGAAGGTCGAGAGATAGGAGATCAGATAATCGAACGGGAACATCAGCCGCTCGGTGGTGTCCTGCTGCCGCACCTCGCCATTGACGCGCGTGGTGATGTCATGCGGGCCGCGCGGGTCGAGCTCGTCCGACGTGACGATCCACGGGCCGATGCTGCCGGAGCGGTCGAAATTCTTGCCTTGCGTGACGTTGAACTTGCCGTGCCGCAGCCAGTCGCGAATCGTGCCCTCGTTGCACAGCGTCATGCCGAAGATGTGCCCCCACGCCTTCTCGCGCGGAATGTGACGGCCGCCCTGCCCGATCACGATGACGAGCTCGCCTTCATAGTCGAGCTGATCCGAAACCTTGGGCTTCTCGAGCGGCTGACCGGAGCCTGATATCGACGACATGCTGCGCACGAACAGGCTGGGATATTTTGGCAGGTCCGAATTGTCCTTGTACTCGGCGTTGCGCTCGGCGTAGTTGACGCCGATGCACCAGAGCTTTTCCGGCGCCAGCACGGGCGGCAGCAGGACGAGATCGTCGAGCGCATAGTCCGGCGTCGCGCCCGCGATCGCTTCCTGCGCATCGGACAGCGCGTTGGCCGCGATCAGCGCCTTCACGTCGGAGAAGTCGCGGCCGATCCGCCTGGTCAGATCGATCACGCCGTCAGCGACGGCCGCGCCGTAGCGCGGCTCTCCGTCCACGAGATAGCTCAGGAGTCGCATGGTCGTTCTCCAATTTGTATCGGGCAGCGCGGCTGGCGGCGCGCTCAGTCTTTCGATTTGGGCGTCTGAAATACGGTGTTCAGCGTCACGATCTCGCCGAGGCGGGCGTAACGGGGACCGCCGATGCGCGCGATCGGGTCGAGCGCCTTGGCCTCGACCTTGCCGTCGTTCACGAGGCCGTCGCGCAAATGGAACATCACGACCTCACCGACGATCAGCCGGCTCTTGGCCTCGCCGAACTCGAGGCACTGGCGGAAGCGGCATTCCATCGCGACCGGCGCGGCGGCAAGCCGCGGCACCTTGATGCGCTCGCTCGGAATCGTCTCCAGGCCGAGATGCTCGACCTCACTGATTTCAGGCGGATGCTCGACCGATGAGTCGTGCACCGCCGACATCAGCGGCGTATCGGCGATGTGGATGACGTATTCCTCGGTATCGAGGATGTTGTGCGCGGTGTCCTTGTAGTCCGCGCCCTTGCGGCCGACGCTGATGGCGAGCATCGGCGGCTTCTGCGAGACGAAGGTGAAGGCGCTGAACGGCGCGAGGTTAAGCACGCCCGTGGCTGACAGGCTGGTCACCCAGGCGATCGGACGAGGCACCACGATGCCGGTCATCAGGCGGTAGATGCGCTCGGCGCCGAGCTCGGTGGGATCGATCCGCATCGATCAATCCGCCCTGATGTTGGCCTTGCGCACCACCGGAATCCACTTGGCGTCCTCGCGCTCGAGGTAGGCCTTGAACTCGTCCGGCGTCATCGGCGTGGCTTCGCCGCCGAGCTTTTCGAATTTGTCGACTACGGCAGGGTCCTTCAGGATCGCGACCAGCGTCTCGTGCAGCTTGTCGATGACGGGCGCCGGCGTGCCTGATGGAGCGAACAGGCCGGTGAAGGTCTGGCCGTCAAAGTCCTTGTAGCCGAGCTCGGCGAAGGTCGGCACGTCGGGCAGCGATTTCAGCCGGTGCGGGCTGGTGACGGCGAGCGCGCGAAACAGGCCGGCCTTGATGTGCTGGAGGCTGACCGTGAGCTGGTCGAACGCGAACTGCACCTGGCCGCCGAGCAGATCGTTGATCGCCGGCGCATTGCCGCGATAATGCGCGGTGACCCATTGCAGCTCGAGGTTCGACTGCATCAGCTCGCTGAGCAGATGGTTGGTGGTGCCCGGGCCGGGCGAGGCCATCGTCAACTTGCCGGGCTCGCGTTTGGCGAGCTCGATGAATTCCTTGAAAGTGTTCGCCTGCACCGACGGATGCACCTCGAGCACCAGCGGTGTCATCGAGATGGTCGAGATCGGCATGAAGTCCTTCTTCCAATTATAGGCTTCGCGCTTGTTGATCTCGGTTGCGAACAGCACCGGGCCGTTGGCGCCGACGAACAGCGTGTAGCCGTCGGGCGCGGATTTCGCGAACGCCTCGCCCGCGATCATGCCGCCGGCGCCGGCCTTGTTCTCGATGATGAAGGGCTGGCCGAGCTTTTCCTGAAGCTTGTCGGCGACGATGCGCGCGGCGCTGTCGACATTGCCGCCGGCCGGATAAGGCACGATCAGCTTGACGCTGCGGGCCGGCCATTGCTGGCCCGACGCGGGCCCTGCCAGCATCGCGGTGGCGGCAGCTATGGCAATCCAGATTAATCTCATGTTAACCTCCCGGCAGCGCTTCCAATTCCATGTCGCGTGCGGCGATGCGCACGGCAGCTCGATCGGGGCGCAATCTCCAGATGCGCGCTTGTCCTGTCGAGTGAATTGTGGCGTTCTTGTCCATATTATGGACAAGACGCGAATCGCCCGCAACGCGATATCACCGCGGCAGGGCGCGCAGGCGATCCGGCGCGCCCTCGCCGTGCTACGCATTCTTGCCGCGGGTCGCGAGGACGGTGTGCCATTGGCCGAGGTGATCCGGGCGACCGGTCTCACCCGTCCGACCGTGCACCGCATCATCCATGTGCTGATCGAGGAAGGCATCGTCGAGCGACACGAGCGGACCGGCCGCTACGCGATCGGCAACCAGGTGCCGGAGCTGGCGCTGGCACGGCCGCGGCCGTCGCGGCTGCTGATCGCCGCCAATCCATCGCTGCAACGTGCCTCCACCGAAATCGGCGACACGATGTTCCTGACGGTGCGCACCGGCAACGACACGCTGTGCGTCGATCGCAGGATCGGAATCTATCCGATCCAGGTGCTGTCGATCGAGGTCGGCGCGCGCCGGCCGCTCGGCGTCTCCAGTGCCGGCGTCGCCATCCTCGCCGCGATGCCGGCGCCGGAGGCGCGAAAGATCGTCGCAGCGAACGAGAAGCGGTTCGAGGCTTACAAGACCGATGTGGCGACGGTCCTCGGCGAGGTCACCGCCGCGCGACGGCTCGGATACGGCCTGAGGGAAATCGGCCTCGTGCAGGGCACGAAATCGATCTCGACCTGGATCAAGACCCCGGATGGGCGACCGGCCGCGGCCATCACCGTCTCCGCCGTTCGAACGAGGCTCGGCCCCCGCCGCGAGCAGGAGGTCGCGGAGATCTTGTTACGGGAGGCGCGGAGTATCGAGCAGGCGATCGGTGGGTAATCACAACCAGCGCTCAGGCGGTGGTCCTTCGCCTCTCCCCGCTTGCGGGGAGAGGCCGGAATTCGAGCGAAGCTTGAATTCCGGGTGAGGGGGAGCCTCCGCGAATCCGATTGCCACCGAGATCGCGGATGGAGCCCCTCACCCCAACCCTCTCCCCGTAAGAACGGGGCGAGGGAGCGCACCGGCGATGCGGACAGAGCTCGCCTCAATCATGTCACCGCTGCGCGTCATCACACGGCGCTGTCAATGGGCTGACTTCGCGCGCATTTTTATGGCACAACGCCCCCTCCGCCGACCGACCAACGAGGCCCCCGCATGCCCGCGCCAAAACCGCCTGCCTTCGAGACCCTGAGCCTGCATGCGGGCCAGCATCCGGATCCCGTGACCGGAGCCCGCGCGGTCCCGATCTACCAGACCACGTCCTACGTGTTCCAGGATTCCGACCACGCCGCGGCACTGTTCAACCTGGAGCGCGCCGGCCACATCTATACGCGCATCTCCAATCCGACCACGGGCGTGCTGGAGGAGCGGCTGGCGGCGCTGGAGGGCGGCGTCGGCGCGATCTGCACTGCGAGCGGCATGGCCGCGCTGCATCTGGCGATCGCGACGCTGCTGAGCGCCGGCGATCACATCGTGGCGTCGAGCTCGCTCTATGGCGGCACCATCAACCTGCTGGCACACACGCTGCCGCGCTTCGGCATCACCACCACTTTCGTGAAACCGCGCGATCTCGATGCGTTCCGCGCGGCGATCAGGCCCAACACCAAGCTCGTGATCGGCGAGACCATCGGCAATCCCGGGCTGGAAGTGCTCGACATTCCCAAGGTCGCTCAGATCGCCCATGACGCAAAAATTCCGCTGCTGATCGACAACACCTTTGCCACGCCCTATCTCAGCCGGCCCATCGAGCTCGGGGCCGACATCGTCATGCATTCGGCGACCAAATGGATCGGCGGCCACGGCATCGCGATCGGCGGCGCCATCGTCGACGGCGGCCGCTTCGACTGGCGCGCATCGGGCAAGTTCGGCGTGCTGACCGAGCCCTATGGCGGCTATCACGGCATCGTCTTCGACGAGCAGTTCGGCACCGCGGCCTTCATCATGCGTGCGCGCACCGAAGGCTTGCGCGATTTCGGAGCCTGCCTGTCGCCGACCAACGCGTTCCAGCTTCTGCAGGGCGTCGAGACGCTGGGCGTGCGCATGGACCGTCACATGCAGAACACTCACCTCGTGCTGGAAGCCCTGAAGTCCAACAAGGCCGTCGACTGGGTGCTGCATCCCTCGCTGGAGACGCACACGGACTATCAGCTCGCCAAGCAACTGCTGCCGCGCGGTGCCGGCTCGATCATCTCCTTCGGCATCAAGGGCGGGCGGCCCGCGGGCCGCAAGTTCATCGAAAGCCTGCGCATGATCAGCCATCTCGCCAATGTCGGCGACGCCAAGACGCTGGTGATCCACCCAGCCTCGACCACCCATCAGCAGATGGACGCCGAACAGCTCAAGGCGGCCGGCATCGGGGAAGAGCTCGTGCGGCTCTCGGTCGGCATCGAGACCGCCGGCGACATCATCGACGATCTCGCGCAGGCGCTGCGCATCTCGCAGAAGGTCTGACACCATGAAGCTCTCCGTCAACGGCCTTGATGTGTTTGCCGCAACCGGCGGCCGCGAATTCGACAAGTCGCTGCCCGCGGTCGTCTTCATCCACGGCGCCGGCTTCGACCATTCGACCTGGGCGCTGCATACGCGCTGGTTCGCCCATCACGGTTTTTCCGTGCTGGCGCCTGATATGCCCGGCCACGGCCGCTCTAGCGGGCCTTCGCTCGGCAGCATCGCCGAGATGGCCGACTGGACCGCGGCGCTGCTCGATGCGGCGGGAGCTGCGAAGGCGCATCTGATCGGCCATTCCATGGGATCGCTGATCTCGCTGGAGACGGCGGCCCGTCACCCGGACAAGGTTTCCGCGCTGAGCCTGATCGGCACCGCCGCGACCATGACGGTCGGCCCGGATCTGTTGAAGGCCGCCGAGGCCAACTCGCAGGATGCCAACGACATGGTCTCGATCTGGGGCCTCGGATTCAGCGCCGAACTCGGCGGCAGTCTCGCGCCGGGCCTGTGGATGCATGGCGGCGCGCAGGCGGTGCTGAAGTCGTGCGAGCCGGGCGTGCTGTTCAGGGATCTGTCGGCCTGCAATGCCTATGCGAATGCGCTCGCCGCGGCCGCGAGCGTGAAGGTGCCGACGACATTGATTCTCGGCGAACGCGACATGATGACCCCGGCGAAGGCGGGCAAGACGCTAGCGGCCGCCATCCCGCATGCGAAGACCGTCGTTGTGCCGGGCGCCGGACATATGATCATGGCCGAGCGGCCGGATGAATTGCTGGCGGCGCTGAAGGGCTGAGAGTTCAGCCGCAAGAACTTCCACGGCGTCATGGCCGGGCTTGTCCCGGCCATCCACGATCTTTCTTGCAACACAAAGAACGTGGATGC